>JAYTLP010000386.1:0-7247 GCA_043729375.1 Myxococcales bacterium | reverse complement strand
GGCGACGAAGAAGGTGCGGGACGGATACGCGATGCCTTCGACGTCGGCAACGCGGCCCATCATGTTCGCGGGGCCGACCTGTCGCCAACGGAGGGCGTCGATGACGGCCTGGTCGACGGTCTGCGCCTGCGTAGAGGCCACGGCGATCGCCGTGGCGCCGACACAGGCGAACAAGCGCTGAATCACTCGCATGGGGATGAAACTCGGGCTGAGGTGGACGAAGCATGCTCCGACACGCGCCTGTACGCAGTGGGCGCGGCGGGTGTTGGGGACGCACGACTGCCGCAGGTCAGTCGGCGTCGTCGTCGAGCAGCGCGCGCACACTCCGCGCCAGCCCAGCGGAGGAATACGGCTTGGGCAAGAAGGCGCTGGCCGGTAGCGTCTCAGGTTTGAAGCCCGGCGTATCGTGCGCGTAGCCGGACGTGAAGAGGATCTTCATGCGTGGCCGCAACTTGGCACCCTCGAACGCAACCTCCGGGCCACTCAGCTCTGGCAGCACGACATCGGTCAGCAGCAGGTCGATCGTGCCCGGATGGTCTCTGAGCAGAGTGACGCCCTCCGATCCGGTGGCCGCGAGCAGCACCGTGTAGCCGGCTCCCCCAAGGATGCGCGTGGCGATCCGACGCAGAGTCTCATCATCCTCAACCACGAGGATCGTCTCAGCGCCTTTGGGAGCTGCGACGGACGGTGCCTCGGCAGAAGGTGCATTATCGGGATCGATCCGGGGCAGCAGGACCGTGAAGGTCGTCCCGCTCCCCACCTCACTCGTCACCGTGATCTCGCCGCCGCTCTGTTTCACGATCCCGTGCGCGGTCGCGAGCCCGAGTCCGGTGCCCTTCTCGGCGCTCTTGGTTGTGAAGAACGGCTCGAAGATCCGCTCGACCGTTTCACGCGTCATCCCGGTTCCCGTGTCACGGACTGACAGCACCACGAATTTCGACGGGGCGGTCTCGGCCGTCCCAGTCGGGGCGAGGTCCTCGTTCCGCGTCGCGATGCTGAGCGCCCCCCCCGACGGCATCGCGTCCTGCGCGTTGACGACCAGGTTGAGTAGCACCTGGACCAGTTGCGTCTGGTCGACGCGGACGTAGCCGGTATCCGGTGCAAGGTCGACGTCAAAGCGGATCGACTCCGGGACCAGACGGCGCAGCATCTCGAAGGAGTCCCGCACGACCTCGTCCACCCTGACACTGACCGCGCGGAGCACCTGGCGCCGGCTGAATGCCAACAGCTGCCGCGTCAGAGCCGCCGCGCGTTCGCCGGTGCGCCGGATCTCGGCAAGATCCTCGCGGGCTGGCTCGGACTGGTCGAGCGTAGCGGAAGCCAGCTCCGACAGACTGATGATCACCGTGAGGAGATTGTTGAAGTCATGGGCCACGCCGCCGGCGAGCCGCCCGATGCTCTCCATCTTCTGCGACTGCAGCAACTGCATCTGCAACTGCGCCTGTTCGGTGATGTCGACATGCGACCCGAGGATCCGCACCGGCACGCCGTTCGCATCCGTTCGCGCCGCGCCGCGTGCGAAGATCTGGCGGTACGTCCCGTCCTTATGACGAAAACGAAAGGTCTGTTCGATCGTCGGTGATCGCCCCTCGGCGCAGTCGCGCGCGATCGCGCGCGCGCGGTAGAGATCCTCGGGATGGACACGCGACTCCCATTCCTCGAACCGGTCGGGGATCTCGTCCTCAGCGTGTCCGATCTGGGCCTTCCACTCCCTCGAGAACTGCATGCGGTTGGAGTGCAGGTCCCAATCCCACAGACCGACATTCCCAGCGCGAATGGTCTCACGCAGCCGTGCCTTAGTCTCCAGCAGCGACTCCTCGGCGACCTTGCGGTCGGCGAGCATGTCGAGCAACCGAAGATTCAGTCGCCGGAGCCGATGGAAGTCGATCGAATGGTCGATCACGCTCGCGAGCTGCATGAGATAGCCATCGCGTTTCACGATATAGTCGAGCGCGCCCAGTCGTAGCGCTCCGATCGCCGCCGCATCGTCGCCCTGGCCGGAGACGATGATGAACGGGGGCACGTCGAGATCGAGACGCCGGGCGACATTCACGAACTCGAGTCCGCTCATGCCCGGCATGCGCAGGTCGATGAGCGTCAGGTCGTAGGGCTCCCGCCGCCGGAGTCGCGCGAGCGCATCCTCGCACGACGTCGAGACGTCGATCACCAAGTGAGCGGCGTCTTCGGCCAGCTGCCTGAGTGTGAGCTCCGCGTCCGCCGCATTGTGCTCGACATAGAGCACGCGGCGCGGCGCCGGCCGGTTATCCACTCCGAGTGCCTTGGCGTGGACAGACTGTACGATCGCTCCTCGTAGCACGAGCGGCAACAGTTCCAGATAGTCGCCACGCTTGACGAGATAGTCCGACGCCCCCAGCCGGAGCGCAGTCACCACAAGACCCTCGTCACCCATGCCAGTGACCATCACGACGGGCAAGTCGTGGGTGGTCCGGGCGAGAGTTCGGAGCACGTCCAGCCCGTCCATGTCAGGAAGGTGATGGTCGAGGAGGAGCACGTCGAACTCCGCCGCGGCAAGCGCGTCGAGACACTCCTTTCCGGTGCCGACGACCGTCAGCGAGAACTCCTCCCCTTCGTCAATGAGTCGTGCCCTGGTCAGATCGGCGTCGTGCCCGTCGTCCTCTGCGTAGAGCACGCGAATCCAGCTCATGCGGGCCCCTGTGATTGACTGAGGAAGGGGATGTTGGTCCGAAGCCAATATCGGTCGATCAGTGAGATCGTCTCGGAGAAGGCGTCGAACTCGATGGGCTTTTGCACGAAGGAGTTGGCCCCGAGTCGATACGCCGACTCGACGTCGAGTTCGTCGCGTGAAGTCGACAATACGATGATCGGGACGAGGGACCATGCCGGGTGCCGGCGTGCATGGCGCAAGACGTCGAAGCCGCTGACCTTGGGCATCTTGAGGTCGCAGAGCACGAAGATCGGGAATCGGGGATCCCGGGCGTCCCCGTGCGTGTCGATGTACCGGATCGCATCTTCCCCGTCACGGAGCACCACCACCGGATTGGTGATCCCGTTCGCTTCGAAGGCCTGTAGGCAGAGGTCCAAGTCGGAATCGCTGTCCTCGACGACGATGATCGGACGCCGGGACGCGTCGCGGTGCAGTGGGATTGGGTGCATCATGCGACTGCGCCCTCGAGCGATGCGAGCGGCAGATCCAGCGTGAAGCAGGCGCCATGACCCAGGACCGACTCGACGCGAACGCTTCCTCCCATCCGATCCATGATCCGCCGCACGATGGCGAGGCCCGCGCCAGTACCCGCGAACTCGTCTGCCCGCACGAGTCGATTGAACAGACCGAAGATCCGTTCACTGTATTCCATCTTCAGGCCGATCCCGTTGTCGGTGATCGTGATGTGCACGCCGGCCGCGTCGGCCGATGCGCCGATCTCGACTCGGGGCGGAGTGGAGTGCGCACTGTACTTGAGTGCGTTGTCGACGAGATTCGAGATGGCCTGCTCCAGCCCTCGCGCCCAAGTGCACAGCGTAAGCTCGCCCACGCTGAGCACAAGTGCCACCCCTCGTTGCTCGATGTCGAGCTCGCGATCACCTACAACGCGATTGACGAGATCGGCCAGGCGCACCTGGGTGCGCACCGGCGACTCGGTGTCGACGCGGGCGAACGCCAGGAGATCCTCGATCAGGAGATCGAGATTGCGTGCCGCACCGACGATCTGCGCGACGCAGAACCGCGCGCGCTCGCCGAGTCCGTCCTGATGCCGCCGTTCGAGTTCCCTCGCGTACCCAGCGATGCCGCGAAGCGGCGCCTTGAGGTCATGCGAGACCGAGACCGAGAAAGCGCGCAGATCGGCATTCTTCGCGCGCAGTCCCGCCTCGGCGGCTTTTCGTTCGCGGATGTCCGTCGCGACGAAGAGGAATCCGGGTATTCCCGGCTCGATCTCGAGCGAAGATCGCGAGACGAGAGCCGGGATGCCGAAGCCGTCGCGATGCTGGAGCGTGACCTCCTGTTCCCCCTGGGGTGCGATCGCCCCGCTGAGCTGCCGCGGCGAGTCCGCGATCTCTCCTTGCTCGGCCGGACTCTCTCGAAGGGCGGAGAGTGCGGCCGGATCGCACCAGGGAATGACCTCGCCAAGCACCTCGGCGGCCTCGAAACCCAGCAACCGCTCCGCCGCGGGATTGAACACGTGAATGGCGAGCTCCGGCGTGGTGACGATGATCGCATTGCCCGCGTTCGCCAGCACTGCCGAGTGCAATCGATTGACGGAGGCTTCGCGGGCACCGGCCGCCACCAATCCGGCATTGCGCTCCTCGAGCTCCGCGTTGAGCGTTTTGATGCGCCTCAGGGCGAGGGTTCGCATCACCGCCACCTGGCGCGCCTCACGACGGGCCCGCATCAGGATGGCGATGGCGATGGCGACGAGCGCAGCGGTGCTCGCCCACGCCCCGACCGTTAGTCGCCGGACGCGATCCAGTCGCGTGAACAGCCACCGCTGTTCCTCGGCGATGATCTCGGCGACGAGCTCGCGGGAGCGTTCCGTGGCCTCATTTCCCCCAACGCTTCTCACCGTCTCGATCGCCGCGTCGATTCCCTCGTCGCGTCGCGCGGCGAGCAGTATCCGGGCGGCAGACAGTCGGCGGTCGATGACGGTGGCGAAGATCGCGATGCGCTGCTGCTGCGACGGATTGGCGATGGTCAGCGAGTCGAGGATCCTCACCTGGTTGCGGACCATCGGGTGGGCGCGAAGGTATGGTTTCAGGTAGGTGCTGTCGCCCGTCAATGCGTAGCCACGCACGCCCGTCTCAACGTCGACGATCATCGCGAGCGTGGCGCGAGCGCGGTCGATCACCTCGTAAGTGTGCCTGGCCCACGCCTCCGCAGGGCCGAGGGAACCCAGGCTCGCCAGTGCGATGAGTGCCGCCAGGAGGAGTGCCGCAGCTCCCAGCCGGTTCGTCCACGGCTTTGGCTCCAGAATGCCATTCGCGCCGAATCCCTCGCCCTCGAACGGGTCCGAGGATGAAGCGTGCTCAGCCCCCGGCATTTGCTGATCGTCGTGCCCTTTCATCACTCTCCCGGCTTCGTGGTATATCGACCCGCGTCTGGCTCAGCGCCAGTCCCCCGCCGTTCCAAATCGCTCGCCGGGCGCATCCGCCCACGGACACCTATCCGAATCGCGCCCGAGGGTCGATACTAAATTCGCCCGTCCCCCGCACTGTGGCTCCCGATGCCAACCGAGAAGCCAGCCGTCCGCTGCATCGACGACGACAAATCGGTGCTCACGATGATGCAGCGCATCCTCGCGCCTCGATACGAGGTGATCGTGGCGCGGTCCGGTGGTGATGCCCTGGCTGCGATCCAGTATCGCCAAGGCATCGCGGTCGTGGTCAGCGACCTGCATATGCCAGGAATGGACGGCATCGACCTGCTCGCAGAAGTAGAACGGCTCTCGCCGGACGCCGTCCGGTTGCTCGCTCTGGCGATGCCGACGCCGAGGAGGCGATCGCCGCCATCAATCGCGGCCATGTGTTCCGCTTCGTGCGGAAGCCGGTCGACCCTCAGTCGTTCGGCGAACAGGTCGACGCGGCGACCGCGCAGCACAAGCTCGTCACGGGTGATCGGGAGCTCCTCGCGTCGACGGTCCAAGGCGCGGTGCGCGCGATCACGGGGCTGGTCGCGCTCACCGCGGTCAGGGAGCGCTGGGAGGTCGAGGTCGCGGCACTCCTCCTGCCGATGGGACTCGTCGGGCTTCCCACCAAGCTCGTCGAACGGCTGCCGCACGCGGCGGCTGAGCTGCTCGCCACGATCCCGCGATTCGAGGGTGTGAGTAAGATCCTCTGTTGTCAGGGGCTGCGCTTCGACGGCGCGGGTCGCGCGGGGACTCCCCGCCGCGGCGAACTACCGGTCGGCGCGCGGATCCTCCGGATCGTCTCCGACTTCGACCTGCTCCAGTGTGCCGGTGCGAGCGTCACCGAGGCACTCGCCGAGCTACGGAACCGATCCGGATGCTACGACCCCGGACTGTCGCGGAGCTTCGAGGAGACAGCCGGCTTCCCGGGACCGGGCCTGAGCACTGTCGACGTGATGATGAGCGAGGTCGAACTCGGCATGGTGTTCTGCGAGGATATCGTCACGGCCACCGGAGTGTTGTCGATCGCGCGCGGCCAGGACGTCACGCAGTCGATGGTGGAGCGGATCCAGTCCAAGTGGGCTGGCGGCGCACCGCCGGGTGCGGATGATCGTGATGGCGGGTTAGGGCGGTCCCACGGCAGAATGGGAGCCGCCACCTCCCACGAGCGTTTCGAAGCGGCAGCAGCAGAACGTGACATCACGCCGACGATCGCCGCATCAGCCCACATCCGCGAGGTCGATCATGCCCGCCAACGACGAGATCACCTATCAGATCGACGGCGACGATCGGATCTGCGTGGTGGGTGCCGCATGGGTCGCGTTCGCCACAGAGAACAATGGTGATCACCTTCTGCCACCCTTCATCCTGGGGCGCGAGCTCTGGGCGTCGATCAGTGATTCGACCACTCGGGAAGTCTATCGAGGAGTGGTGAGTCGCGTGCGACGGGGGGTTGCACCTGTGCGATTCCAGTTCCGTTGCGATTCACCGGGCATGCGACGCCTGCTCGAGATGCACATCCTTGCGACAGCGGCAAACGGAGTGGAGTTCCGTACCACTCTTCTACATCGGCAGCCACGCGTCGAGGTCGAGGCGCCCGTCCTTCCTCGGCTCTCTCAAGGAATGTGTCCGTCATGCTTCGAGGCAATGAGTTGCGCGCTCGATGACAAAGACCACGATCCGTCCAAGGTGACCCGCGTCGCCGGCCTTCCGAACGGCTGAGTGAGGGTGTTCGTCGCGCCTATGGTCACGGTTCCAGTGTGAGTTGAAACGCCAAGTGTCTCATGCCACTGCCTCAGGGGGCGATGCGTCGAGACCGAGACGGCGGTGTTCCGGGTCAGTCGCGTCGCGGGGTCGGCGGTGCCGACGTTGCTGCCCCGTAGAGCGGTGTCACCAGCGCGCGCGGGATCCCGAGTTCCTCCGGGGTCGGAAGCTTGCGCTCCCGAGCGAATCGGCGGCGCGCGCGGTCGAGCGCATTGATCCGCTGTACCCACGTGATGATCTCGGCGTCGTAACGCGCGAGGTCGTTCTGCAACCAGTACGGCCGGTTCTCCGCGCGAGTTGTTCGAGCGGTCGTGGCGCGCGGAGAACCGGCCGTACTGGTTGCAGAACGACCTCGCGCGTTACGACGCCGAGATCATCACCTGG
>JAYTLP010000385.1:0-2785 GCA_043729375.1 Myxococcales bacterium | reverse complement strand
CGCGCGTGGGGTCAGCGGCGCGATTGGCACCAGCACATTGCGCAGGGCCTCGATGTTGTCGCGGAGCTCGCGCGGGTAGCGCACGTTGATGCGATACCGCTCGCGACCTTCGTACGTCGTGTCGACATCGATACCGCCGATGGTGCTCTCGACCACGTCGAGCACCTGCCGCACGTCGAGGCCGTAGCGAGCGATGGAATCGCGATCCGGAGTCACGTCCAGGAAGAAGCCACCGAGCTCGCGCTCCGCATAGACGCTGCGGGTGTTGGGCAACGGACGAAGCACGCGCTCGAGCTCGTCGTTGATCTTGGTGATGACCTCGAGATCGGGACCGAACACCTTGATGCCGATCGGGGTTCGAATGCCGGTGGAGAGCATGTCGATGCGCGCCTTGATGGGCATCGTCCAGGCCCCCTGCACCCCGGGCAGCTTCGTGCGCTCGTCGAGCTCCGCGATGATCGACTCGAGGGTCGTGCCCTTTCGCCACTGGTCCTGCGGCTTGAGACGCACGATGGTCTCGAACATCGACAGCGGCGCCGGATCGAGCGACGTCTCGGCGCGCCCCGCCTTGCCGAAGACACGCTCCGTCTCCGGCACGGTGCGGATCTGTTGGTCCTGCCAGGTGAGCAGGCGCTTCGCCTCGGCGATCGAGATGCCCGGCACGGTAATGGGCATGTAGAGGAGGTCCTCTTCGTAGAGCGGAGGCATGAACTCCGAGCCGAGCCGTGACATCGGGAAGAGCGTCGCGCCCATGATGGCGAGGACGACCGCGATGACCAGGTAGCGCCCGCGCAGGCAGGCGCGCAGCAACGGCCGGTAGAGCGCGATGAAGAAGCGGTTGATCGGGTTCTTCTCCTCGGGCGTGATCTTGCCCTTGAGCAGACTGACCATCAGCGCGGGGACCAGCGTGATCGCGAAGAGCGACGCGAACGCCATCGAGAACGTCTTGGCGAGCGCGAGCGGCCGGAAGAGGCGCCCCTCCTCGCCTTGCAGCGAAAAGACCGGCAGGAACGCGATGGTGAGGACGAGCAGCGCCCCAAACATCGACGGACCGAGCTCTCGCGCCGACGCGATCACGATCTCCGCCCGCGAGACCTTGCTCCCGTCGCGACCAGCGTCGGCGATCTTCTTGTGCGCGTTCTCGACGAGGACGCAGGCCGAGTCGACCATGTCACCGAGCGCGAGGATCACGCCCGCGAGCGACATGATGTTGATCGAGACGTCGAGGTAATAAAACGAGATGAAGGTAGCTGCCGTCGCCACCGGTAGCGTGATCGCGGCGACCAGCGCCGAGCGAAAGTGAAATAGAAAGACGAAGATGACGAGGATGACCACCCCGAGGATCTGGAGGACGTTCATCGACAGCGTCGAGACCGAATCCTTGATGAGCTGGCTGCGGTCGTAGACGGGGACCACCTTCACGCCCGGCGGGAGCGATCCCTGGACCTCGACGAGCTTCGCCTTCACGCGACCGATCACGTTCAGCGCGTTCTCGCCGAACCGCATGACGACGATGCCGCCCACAACCTCGCCGCGTCCGTCCAGGTCGACCACGCCGCGCCGGATGTTGCCGCCGATGGTGACGTCCGCGACGTCGCGGATCCGGATCGGCGTACCGCGCGCGTCGGTGGCGACGACCGCCAGGTCGATATCGTCCTTCTTCGTGATGTAGCCGCGACCGCGGAGGGCGTACTCGTGCTGCGCCATCTCGATGACGCGACCACCGACCTCGACGTTGGCGCCTCGCACCGCTGCCGCCACCTGACCGACCGAGACGTTGCGCGCCTTCATGCGCAGGGGATCGATCTGGATCTGGTACTCCTTCTCAAACCCGCCCACGCTCGCCACCTCCGCGACACCCTCGAGGCCCTGAAGCCAGTAGCGCAGCGACCAATCTTGAAAGGAGCGAAGCTCCTGGAGGTCGTGGGTGCCGCTCTCGTCCACGAGCGCGTACTGGAACACCCAGCCCACGCTCGTGGCGTCCGGACCGATCTGCGGCGTGACGCCTTCGGGGAGCTTGTCGCGGACCTTGGCGAGGTATTCGACCACCCGCGAGCGCGCCCAGTACATGTCGGTGCCGTCCTTGAAAACGACGTAGACGAACGACATGCCGAACATGGTGAAGCCGCGGACCGTCTTGACCTTGGGTGCTCCCAGGAACGTGGTCGTGATCGGATAGGTGATCTGGTTCTCGATGAGCGTCGGGCTCCGGCCCATCCACTCCGTCGCGATGATCACCTGGGTGTCCGAGAGATCGGGGAGGGCGTCGAGCTGCGAGCGCTGCGCGCACCACAGTCCCCAGAGCGTGAGGCCGGCTGCGATGACGAAGACGAAGAACCGCTTCCGAGCGGAGAAATCGATGATCCGTGCCACGAGGCCCGGCGGGGCTTCAGTGGGCATGGCCTCCGCCTCCGCCGCTCGTGGCCCGTAGCCGGCTCTCCGAGTCGAGGAGGAACTGCGCGCCGGTCGCCACGCGATCGCCGGCCGAGAGCCCGCTCTCCACGGGATAAAAGTCGGACACGAGCGGACCGATCTTGATCTCGCGCGGCTCGAGGTGCTCGGCATGCTCGCCGTGGGCGACGAAGACGATGGATCGCGCGCCGGTGCGAATGACCGCGTTCTCCGGGACCGCGAGGCCGTGCGATGTTCCCACGTCCATCGTGACGTTGACGAACGCGCCGGGGCGGAGGAGTCGATCCTTGTTCGGCAGCTCGAAGCGCATTTTGAGCGTCCGCGTCGCCTCGTCCACGGTCGGCGCGAGGAAGGTGACGCTGCCTTCGAGCGG
>JAYTLP010000384.1:0-2729 GCA_043729375.1 Myxococcales bacterium | reverse complement strand
GGCCGAAGGACGGCACGGACACCCTCACGACGCGGGTCTTGCCGAGCGCATCCTCGATCACGACGCGCACATCGGCGTCACGGGAGACCGCCACGTGTTCGCGTGCAAAGTACTCGCGCGCGGTGAGTCCCCTCCGGCAGCTTCGTATGGCGCGGATCGAGGAGACACACGCGCACGCCCTATCGCTGCGACAACGGTACGAGGGCTCGACGAAGGATGGACCGTGGAAGGTCGTCAGCGACGCTGACGGCCATGTCGACCTCGTCCCCGAGCAGCGGCGCCTCGACCGCACGGACCTGCTCCGGCAACGCGATGACCCGCACGAGCTCGACGACGTCACTCGCGAGATGGACATCAACCAGAGCTGGCCAGTCCGCATGATCCAGAAGTTCTTGCCGCAGCTGAAGAAAGCGACCGTCACGGTGGTCGAGCCCGCTCCGCCGGCCGTCGAGACGCCGCTCTTCGGCGACCCCGAGCGCGCGGAGGAAGCGAAGGCACAGACCGGCATGGACGCGGCCGCGCTCGCAAGGATTGCGACTGCGAAGATCGCCGCCGGCGAGCTCGAGGTCAGGCCTGCCCAGCGTACTTGCGATCATGAGAGGCGTCGCACCCACTCTCGTGTTCAACCAGCTCGCAACGACGGTGAAGGCCGAGCGGCGTCGGCTTGCAACAGCGTCGTTACACGTGACTGAGCCAGCTCGGGTGGCTCGACGTCTCCTGGCCCTTCTTGCCCTTCACCAGGTCGAAGAACGCGGTCTGGATCTTGTCGGTGAGTGTGCCGCGCTTGCCCGTGCCGATGTTTCGGTCGTCGATCTCGCGGACCGGCGTGATCTCGGCGGCCGTGCCCGTCAGGAACACCTCTTCCGCGGTGTAGAGCTCGTCGCGGGCGAAGGCGGTCTCCTGCACGGTGAGGCCGAGCTCGCGCGCGAGCGTGAGGACCGTGTCGCGCGTGATGCCGTCGAGGATCGGGGACGACAGAGGCGCGGTCTTCAGCACGCCACGGCGAACCATGAAGAGGTTCTCGCCCGTGGCCTCGGCGACGTGGCCGATGTGATCGAGGAGGATGGCTTCCTCGTAGCCGGCCTTCATTGCCTCGCGCTTCGCGAGCACGGAGTTGACATACTGGCCGCAGATCTTGCCCTTGGCCATGCTGGAGTTGAGGCCACCGCGCGTGTACGACGAGACCTTCGCGCGGATGCCGTTCTTCAGGCCCTCGTCGCCGAGGTACGCGCCCCACTCGTACGCGACGATCGCGACGCGCGTGGGGTTGTCGAGCGAGCCGAGGCCGAAGCCCCCACCCGAGCCGATGAACACGATGGGACGAAGGTATGCCTCGACCATCTTGTTGCCGCGCAGCGTCTCGAGGCACGCCTGCACGAGCTGGTCGCGCGTGTACGGCACGTCGATGGTGCAGATGTGGCAGCTCTCGAGGAGGCGATCGATGTGATCTACGAGGCGGAACACGGCCCCGCGGCCATCGGAGCGCTTGTAGCAGCGGATGCCCTCGAACGCACCGAGGCCATAGTGCAAAGTGTGCGTGAGCACGTGGATCTGCCCGTCCGCGTACGGCACGAGCTTGCCGTCGAGCCAGAGCTTGTCGACGGGCTTCATCTTGGAGGACGCCATGCGACCTTCTACCGTGCCGCGTCGACGCGCAGCAACGGCAAAAGCATCCGATGAGAACCGCCGAGGTTCGCGTGACGACGCATGCGCGGCCGGCTACAGTCGCGGCCATGTCCCTCTCCGTCGTCATCCTCGCGGCCGGCCTCGGCACGCGCATGAAGTCCACCCGCGCGAAGGTACTTCACGCCGTCGCGGGCCGCCCTCAGATCGAGTACCCGGTGGGCCTCGCCCGCACGCTCGGCGCCGCGAGCGTCATCGCGGTGCTGGGACACCAGCTCGACCAGGTGAAGGCGGCGATCGCCGCGCGCTTCGGCGAGGGCGCCGTCCACATCGCGGTGCAGGCCGAGCAGCGCGGCACGGGCCACGCGGCGCTCCAGGCAGCACCGCTGCTCGCCGGCGATGGCCTGACGCTCATCCTGTGCGGCGACGTCCCGCTGCTCACCGAGCAGACGTTGCGGACGCTCGTCGAAACGGCGTCGCAAACACGCACCGCGCTGCTCACGTTCCGTCCGCAGTCGCCGCGTGGCTACGGCCGGATGGTGCGCGACGCGTCCGGCAAGCTCGTCAAGATCACGGAGGAGAAGGACTGCACCGATGCCGAGCGCGCAATCGGCGAAGTGAACGCGGGCGTGTACTGCATCCCGACGCGCTTCCTCGTCGAGTCGCTCGGCCTCCTTCAGCCCAACAACGCGCAGGGCGAGCTCTACCTCACCGACGTCATCGCCCGCGCCGCGAGCACCATGGACGTCCAGACGATCGAGTGCCCGACCGAGGAGGTCATGGGCGTCAACGATCGCATCGACCTCGCCGAGGCCGATCGCGTGATGCGCCTGCGACTCTGCCAGCACCACATGCGCAATGGCGTCACGATTCCCGTGCCATCGAGCGTGCTCATCGAGCCGGGCGTCGAGCTGGGGCGAGACGTGGAGCTCGGCTTCGGAGTCGAGCTGCGTGGGAAGACGAAGATCGGCGACGGCACCCGTCTCGAGGCCGGCGTCGTCATCACCGACACGATCATGGGCACGAACGTCCACGTGAAGCCGTACTGCGTGATGACCGAGAGCATCGTCTCCGACGGCGCGATCATCGGACCCTGGGCGCACCTG
>JAYTLP010000383.1:0-3257 GCA_043729375.1 Myxococcales bacterium | reverse complement strand
CTCGACGGCAAGCGCGGCACGTTCGCGCTGCAGCACTCGAGCACCATGAGCGAAGGCGCGCAGAGTCAGTCCATCCAGGTGGTCCCCGGCTCGGGCACCGACGGGCTGACCGGACTGCGCGGCAACATGGAGGTGCACATCGAGGCCGGCAAGCACGTGTACGACTTCCTCTACGAGACCGTCTCGCCCGCATGATGCGCGCGTCGTCGGCGCGCTCCGGCACTATTTCCTGACGAGCTCGCCCCACCTGATGCGGGTGCCGTCGACCTTGCCGGTGCGCGTGAACGTCACGAGCTTGCCGGGGACCGGGAAGCCGCGGGCGATGATCTCCGCGCTCGCCGGTGTGGTCTTCAGCTCGTACTGGAAGTGCTGCCTGGTCAGATCGTTGATCATTTCGGCGCAGGTCCATGCCGGATCGGACCAGTCGGCAGCCGTCGGTGCGTAGGCACCCTTCGCGACCCGCTGGAGCTCCGCCGGCGCGGGATGCCTCGTGGACGGACACATCTTGCCCGACTCGACGAGGTGCGTCGCGAGGCCCGTGGACATCCGGTTCAGCACGGTCTTTGCCTCGGCCTCGACACCAACCGCGCGATACGTGTCCATGCCGTGCTGGAACGCTGCCGAGCACTTCTTCCACTCCGCGGGCGGCGTCGTGGTCTTCACGCGCGCGAGCATGTCGGCCACGAGCTTCTCCGGCGAGGTACCGGGCTGCGGCGTGACCGCGCCGGCCTCGCGCTGGATGCCGGCCGAGAACGCCTTGCACGACGGGCCCGAGAGGAGCGCCTGGTCAGAGTCGGCCTCCGCGTGGGCTACGCCTCCGAGCAGCAGCAGGACCGCGATGGTCTTCATGGGCCTCATCATACCGGGGCGCCGTCGAGCCACGCGCGGTACGCGCCGACCTCGTAGGGCCGGCCGAGGAACCGCTCGCACAGCTCCGCTGCGGGACGCGAGCCACCGGGCGCGAGCACCTCGTCGCGATAGCGGCGTGCGGGCGCGACGTCGTCGAGGCCCGCCTCCGTGAACTTCGAGAAGAGGTCCTTCGCGATGACCAGCGACCACATGTACGTGTAGTAGATCGCCGAGTACCCGGAGAGGTGCCCGAACGACGCCTGGAACGCCGTGCCTTCGATGAAGCGATACGGCGTGTAGCGGGCCTGCAGCTCGGCGAGCAGCTTCGAGGTGTCGAAGGTCTCTGGATCCCGACGGTGGTACTCGAGGCTGACCGCGGCGTAGAGCATCTGCTGCCGCACCCACAGGCCCTTGCCGAGCGCGTCTGCCCTCCTGGCCCTGTCGAGCAGCTCCTGCGGGAGCGGCTCGCCCGTCTCGTGGTGCACCGCGAAGGCGCCGAGCGTCGTCCTGTCCCACGTCCACTCCTCGAGGAGCTGCGACGGCGCCTCGACGAAGTCCCACTCCGTCGCCACGCCGCTCACCCCCGCCCACGGCGTGTGGCCGCCGAGCAGGTGGTGCATGAGGTGGCCGAACTCGTGGAAGTACGTGCGCACCTGGTCGAGCTCGAGGAGCGCCGTGCCGCGCGATGGGTCGGGGAAGTTGCAAAGCAGCGCGCCCTCGGGGAGGCGCTCGCGCCCCGGCCGGTCGACGCCCGTGCGCACCGTGAACTGCGCGTAGTGCTTGTACTTGCCGTCCCGCGGATGCATGTCGAGGTAGATGCGACCGAGCGGAACCTCGCGTGCGGCGTCGACGACATCGAACAGCTCGACCGACTCGTGCCAGCGCCCGCTGTCGCGAACGTCTTCTTCCGGAGGCGGTGAGACGAAGCGCACGCCGAAGAGGCGGCTCATCGTGTCGAGCACACCCTTCGTCACGCGCGCGTACTCGAAGTAGGGGCGCGTCTCCTGCGCGGAGTAACCGGCCTGCTCGTGGCTGACGCGATCGGTGAGGTACGAGGCATCCCACGGTTCGACCTGCTTCGCCGCCGGCTCGTCCTTTTGCCTCCGCGCCAGCAGCTGCGCGTAGTCCCGCGCGCAGCGATCGCCGGACGCCGCGCTGATCTCCTCGATGAACGCGGCCGCCTTGTCGGCCGAGCCGATCATCTTGTCTTCGGTGGCGAGGGCAGCGTACGACGGATAGCCGAGCAGCGTCGCGAGCTCGTGCCGACGACGGAGCAGGCGATCGAGCACGGGCAAGTTGGTGGTCTGCGCGCGTTCGCGGTACGCGCGCCACAATGCTTCTCGCGCGCGCGACGACCGCGCGTACGTGATGAACGGGACGTAGTCGGTGCTGTCGGTGGTGATGCGGACCTTGCCGCTGTTCCCTGGCGCGTGCGACGCGATGTAGTCCTCGGGCAGTCCGGCGAGCTCGGATGGCTCGACCTCGATCGAGCGCACGTCCTCGATGATGTTCTTGCCGAACTCCTGGCCGACCAGCACGAGGGCGTCGCGCAGCCCACGGACCTTGTCGCGCGTGGCCTCGTCGCGGTCTACACCGCTCTGCTTCATCGACCTCACCACCTTGTCGAGCAGGTGGCGGCCGGCGTCATCGAGCGACTCCTGGTTCTGCGTGACCTCCGCCTGCGCGGCCACGAGCGCGTCGTACACGCCGCGATCGAGCGAGAGCTCCGCGGCGAGCGACTCGATCTCCTGCTCGGCCGTGTCTGCCGCGTCGCGAACCGCGCGATCGGGGTGGCCGTTGCGCGCCACCGACGTGATGGAGGCCGCATCGCCGAGGAGGAGCGAGATGTCGTCGTAGCGCGACAGGATGGCGCGCGCATCGCGGCGGAACCCGCGCAGCTCGGCCATGAGCGCGCGCGCCGTGCCCAGCGCCTGCCGGAGGGCCGCGACGAGCGCGTCGGGACCCTGCGAGAACAGCCGCGCGGAGAGCTGCGCGAGCGCCACCTCGGTGTCGAGCTCGACGCCGGACTTCGTGTGCATGGACTCCATGGCTACGCGCGCCCCTTCTTGCCGCCGGCCTGCCGCTCGGCGAACTGCACCAGGTCCTGCTCGCGCTTGAGGAGAACGCCGAGAAACGGCAGCTCCTTGTCGATGTCCTTCGAGGTGAGGCCGGCACGCCGGAGCGCCGCGATCCAGTCGATCAGCTCGGAAGTGGACGGTCGCTTGCGCAGGCCAGCCTCGTCACGCAGCGCAAAGAACGCCGAGAGCGCGGACTCGAGGAGCGTCCGGTCGAGGTTGCCGTGGTGCACCTTCACGATGCGCGTCATGAGCTCGCGATCGGGGAACTCGATGAAGTGGAACACGCAGCGCCGGAGGAACGCGTCGGGTAGCTCCTTCTCGGCGTTGGAC
>JAYTLP010000382.1:0-9203 GCA_043729375.1 Myxococcales bacterium | reverse complement strand
CCGTCGACACCATCGTCATCCACGACACCGAGGGTGGCTGGAACGCGAGCGTCGCCACGCTGCAGAACGACACGGGCAAAAGCGTGCACTACATCGTCGACGCCGACGGCAGCCGCGTCGGTCAGTTCCGCCCCGAGTCCGACACCACGTGGCACTCGGGCAACGCGGCCTACAATGCGCGCTCCATCGGGATCGAGCATGTCGGTTACGCAGCGGATGCGGCCGGGTACTCCGACGGCATGTACGCAAAGTCGGCGGCGCTCGTCACCGACATCCGCACCCGCCACGCGGTGCCGGTCGACCGTACGCACATCATCGGTCACTACCAGGTGCCGGACGGCACCGTCATCAGCGAGGGCGCGGCGCCCTGTTCGTTGCTCCTCGCGTCGTGCGAGACGTCGTCGAGCTACGGCGGCGCAGCGAACCACCGCGACCCCGGTCCGCAGTGGCAGTGGTGCACGTACATGAAGTCGCTCGGCGGCTCGTGCACCTGCAACGACGCCCACGCGCACTTCAACTGCGCCACCGACAAGAAGCAGGCCGTGCGCTGCGACAACGGGGTCATCGAGATCCGCACCTGCGCCGCGACGTGCGTCGCGCAGGCGAGCGGCGAGGACGACCTCTGCGACGTCGCGCAGTCGACCACCCAGCCCGGCACCCAGCCCGCATCTGGCGCCGCGCTCCGGGCGCCGATCATCGGCAAGGGCGCCACGTCCGACCCGGGCGCGATGATCGTGAACGACTCGACGGGCACGGGCACCAGCGTCGCGCTGCGCCATGGCGGTGGTGGCTGCAGCACCACGGGCACGCCAGCCGACACGCGTGGCCTCGCGATCCTCGGGCTCTTCGTGGCGGCGCTGCTCCGTCGCCGCCGCTCCGCCTAGACGCTGTCCCTAGGCCTTTCGCTTCGCCAGCACGGCCTGGATCTTCTTCTCCAGGTCGGCAAAGTCGAAGGGCTTGTCGACGTAATCGTCGGCGCCGTACAGCGGTGACGTCATCTCGTTCACGCGCTCGCCGATCGCGGTGAGCATCACGATGCCGAGGCGGTCGAGCGTCTTGTCCTCGCGCAGCGCCTTGGCGACCTCCCAGCCATTCTTGCCGGGCATCATCACGTCGAGCAGCACGAGGTCGGGGCGCTCGTTCTTGGCCTTCTCGAGCGCGATGACGCCGTCCTGTGCCTCGAGGACCTGGTAGCCCTGCTTGC
This sequence comes from Myxococcales bacterium, assembly GCA_043729375.1. Lineage (GTDB taxonomy): Bacteria > Myxococcota_A > Polyangia > Palsa-1104 > Palsa-1104 > JBDTCO01. The sequence continues at coordinate 7,999 of JAYTLP010000382.1, read as the reverse complement.
TGAGGCGAATGCCGAGCAGCGTGAGGATCTCGGGGTCATCGTCAGCGATGAGGATGACGGGCTTCTTCGACATGGGCCGACGGTACCGTCTGACCGCCCGATTGACAATGGACGCCGCTGGCCGAGACTTTGGTTCGTGCTCGTTTTCGACGACGGCTCGGTGGATTCGCTGCTCGCACGCGCCGCGGCCGTGCGCGGTCACCTCGTCCCCGTGCGCGGACCATTGGCGCACAAGGGACGCATCGGCGACGCGGTCGAGCGCCTCGTGCTCGGCCGCCAGCACACCGGCAAGGGCCCGGATCACCCGGCCGCGGAGCTGAAGAGCGTACCGGTGGAAGGAGAGCGGGTGGTCGAGCGGTGCAAGCTCGGCATCCTGTCGCCGCGCTCGAACCCGCTCGCCAAGTGCCGGCGCATCCTCTTCGTGTTCGTCGAGCAGCGCGGCAAGGACGCGTTCGTGATGGGGCACGCGCTCGTCGAGCACCCGGAAGGCGCATGGCTCGCGCTATGGCGCTCGGGCCACCTCGTCGAGACGGCGGCCGGCATCTCGGGGCAGGAGACGCGCGGCCTCTACCTCACGCCGCGCTTCTTCCGCGACCACGGGCACTGGCCGCGGTGATGATTCTCGCGCGTCCTCAGGGCAGCGCGGCGGTGAGCGAGGCCTCGAACGCATCGCCCGCGGTGATCTGCCCGCTGCCGATGTGCACGATCTGCATGTCGGCGAGCCGGACCACGATGCCGATCGGGAACGCCGTCGGATCGTAGTACGGCAGCAGCGCGCGGGAGGGATCCGCCGTGAGATCGAACGGCAGCGCGAACTGCGTGGCCCAGCCGTCCACCACCGCCTGGTCCGCCTGCGCGCCGGCCTGCCCCTGCACGATTGCCTCGAGGAACACCGCGCGCGTGTAGCGTCGCGAGAGCTCGACAAGCGTGGACTGCTCGTTCTGACACGGCGCGCAGGTCTGCGAACCGATCACGATCGCGAGCGAGCTCGCCTTTTCCCGGTAGTCGTACAGGTGCACGGTGACGACCGGGTCGTCCACTGCGCTGCCGCTCGCATTGTCGTCGTGCTGTGTCGGCAGGACGAGGTCTGCAATCGTGCTGCCTTGCACGAAGCCGTAGGGCCCGCACGGGTACGCGAACGCATCGCACGTGGCGCCCTGCGTGGCGCCCGTGCCCCCGCAGGCGCTGGCCATCGAGACGCAGGCACCCGCCATCGCCACAGCGACGAGCCACAGGAGTGACGGGGACCGTGCAGCGCGCATGGTCCATGCTAGCATTGCCTGGTGCAAAGGCATGGTCACGCCCGGTGGCTCGTCGCGGGAGTGTGCGCCAGCGCCTCGGCGTGCGGCGGGGCGTCCGCGGTCGTGAGCGTCGCGGACGCCGCCGTACGCAGCGACGGGCCGGTTCTCTGCAATGATCCCGACCCGTCCGCAGGCAGCGTGTGTCCGGTGGAGGTCCGCGGCCGGGTCGTCGACGAGAATGACGCACCGATCGATGCGCTCGTCGTCTCGGTGTGCGCGGGACTGTGCTTCTTCGGCGCAACGGACGCGCAGGGCACCTTTTCGGTCACCCCCGACGCGCACATCGTCGTGGACAGCTACGCGCTCGAGCTCCACGGCCGCCCGTCGCGCATCAGCTACTACACGCCGCTGCCCGCCGGGGGCACGGCGCTTTCGTACGGGACCGCGCTGCCGCTGCCGCAGCTCCCCGCGAGCGGAACCGCGATCGTGGGTGACGGCACTGCCCAGAGCGTCGTGGGTGGCGACATCACGCTCGCCATCGGTGCCGGCACGAAGGCGCTGTTCAACGTCGAGGACTTCGGCATCGAGCACGGCCATGATCTGCGCGTTGTTTCGATCGCGAACCCTGCATCCCTACCCTTCGTCGACGCCGCGCACCCGCCGCGCGCGCTGTGGGCGCTTGCTCCGTTCGAGACGGGCTTCTCGGCCAAGGTGCCCGTGACGCTCGCCAACACGACGGCGCTGGCTGCAGGCACAGCGGTCGAGCTGAAGGTCATGGGCGGCCTCGTCCTCGACGCGCCGCCCGCAGGACACCTCGCACATGCGGCATTCGGCCACGTGTCGGCCGATGGCAAGACCATCACCACCGATCCGGGCGAAGGCATCGTGGAGCTCACCTTCGTCGCGCTGGAGGTCCTGTGACATGAACCGCTCCGTCTGGATGTTCACCGCACTGCTCGCGGCCTGCGGCGGCAAGGTACACACCACGGACGACCTGTCCGCCGCGCTCGACCTGCCTTCGGTCGATCAAGCCGCGGCTCACGACCTCGCGGGAGACGCCGGTCCGGTCGACCTCGGTGTCGGCGACCTGGCGACCTCGTACCCGGCCGGCCCGTACGGCAACGCTGTCGGCGACACCATCGCGCCGCTCGTGTGGGAGGGCTACGCCGATCCGCTGGCGAATGCGCTCGCGTCCACGGAGCCGTACGGTGCGTACTCCATGGACGACCTCCGTCGCTCGGGCGTCCCGTTCGGCGTCGTCCACGTCTCGGAGTTTTCCTGACCCAGCTGTCAGAACGCGGCCCGTGATCTGGCTGCGCAGGGTCCCATGGTGGTGCAGGCCGGCGGCGCGATCGTCGAGGTTCTCGCGGGCGATTCGCGGGCCTCGCTCGATGCGTGGGTCGGCAACTTCATGCTTTTGAACACGACGGTCCGCGACCCCGACGCAAATTCGTCGCAGACGCTGACCGCGCTCGTGCGCCGCGAGTACACCTACGTGGTGGACCTCGCGACGATGAAGATCACCGACCGCTACATCGGCACGACCAATGGCTCGAAGCCCGGAGGCGTGAGCTCCTCGCTCAAGCAAGGCATGGACCGCGTCCTCGTGCTGCTCGGGCACTGACGCGCGCGCCTCAGGTCGTCAGCGCCTCGATGAACGACGGCATGTCGCGCCAGCGTAGCGCGGCGTCCTTCTCGAGCGCGAGGTCGAGCGCGCGGGCCACGCGATCGGGTACACCCGGCGTTCCGCGCAGCGACGGCGACGGGTTGACCAGCACGTTCACGAGGAGCGACGTCATCGTCTCGCCTGCGAACGCCGGCTGACCCACGAGCATCTCGAACACGATCGTTCCGAGCGCCCAGACGTCGGTGCGCGCGTCGACCTCGCTGTTCTTGCCGTTGGCCTGCTCCGGCGACATGTACTGCGGCGTGCCGAGGATCTGCGCTTCCTTCGTCTGCACCGTCACGCTGCCGCGCATCTTCGAGATCCCGAAGTCGAGCACCTTCACGATCGGGAGACCTGCCGGGCTGGGCACGAGGAAGATGTTGTCGGGCTTGAGATCGCGGTGGACCACTCCCGCCGCGTGCGCCGCCGACAGCGCGGAGGCGATCTGCGTCGTGTACGCGAGCGCCTCGTCGAGCCCGATGGGTCCCGCACGATCGAGCCGGTCCGCGAGGCTCTCGCCCTCGAGGTACTCGAGCACGATGTACGGCTGACCGGACGGCAGCGTGTTGAAGTCGAGCACACCGACGATGTTCGGGTGGCCGAGCCGTGACGTGACCTCGGCCTCGCGACGGAAGCGTGCGAGGTGCTCTTGGGTCTGGTCCTCGATGGTGAGCAGCTTGATGGCGACGCGTCTGTCCGGCAGCCGCAGGTGCGTCGCCTCCCACACGGTGCCCATGCCGCCTCTGCCGAGCAGCCGGACGACCTCGTAGGTGTCGGCGATGACGGAACCCTCACCGATGCGAAGGACGTTGCCGGCCAGCGTCGCGGATCGGCCCACATCCACCTCGACGCGGCGCGAGCGCGGTCGCGGTCGCGGTCGCGGCCGGGCTCGCCCGAGGCCGAGCCCGAGGAGCACGACGGACAGCGCGATGCCGCCGCCGCCGATGAAGCGAAAAGGCGGGCCCGACGCGACCGTGGGCACCGACGCCTCGACCTCGAGCCTGGCGGCGAGCGGGCTCGCCGGGACGACCGGCACGAGCACGTCGCGCGCACCGGCTCGCTCCGCACCGAGCCGGGCCGTCTTGCCGTCGAGGCGCAGCGTCATGCTCGACGCCATCGCGACGAGGTGCTCTCGCAGGGGCTCGAGGTCGACGGGCTGCGTGATCGCGAGCGCGCCCCGCAGCTCCGCCGCACGCGCTGCCTCGCTCGGCGTCACGGACACGACATCGGTGACGACCAGCTGCCCGCGCTCGAGGCCGAGCCGCACGCCATCGTGCGCCACGTCCGCTGCCGTCGTCCCCTCGGGCAAGGCGAGCAGTGTCGTGGGCTCGCCGCGCACGGGCACCTGGGCGATGGTGATGCTCTCGCCGGGCTTCGGCTGGAAGCTCAGCTCGCGCTGCGTCTGACCGCGCACCGTCTTGGCGTCGGTGGAGACGCTGTCATGCAGGCTCGGCAGCGCCGCGAGCGTCTCCGTACGAGCGGAGACAGCAGTCGTTGCGTCGCGGAGCCGGGCGTCGAGCTCCGCGGCCAGCGTTGCGCCATCGAGCACGGGCCGCGTCCTCTCGAGCTTGTCGTCGAACGCGACGAGACCGACACCGGCGAGGGCGACCGCGGATGCTGCGATGACGAGTGCCTTATTTGCCACGAGGCTTCACGAGTCCATACGGGGTGGGTGTGCGTATACAGTACCCCACCCCCCACTCCCGAGGTTACGCACGATGCGGACGCAGGTTCTCCTTTCCATTTTCTCCCTCTCCCTCATCGGCTGCGCTGGCTCGAACCAGAGCACGAAGTCCGACAAGAGCCTCTACGACCGACTCGGTGGCAAGCCGGCGATCGTCGCAGTGGTCGACGGCTTCACCGCGAAGGTGGCCGCCGATCAGCGCATCAACGCGCGCTTCTCCAACACGGACATCCCGCACTTCAAAGCGATGCTGGTCGACCAGATCTGCGAGGCGTCCGGCGGGCCGTGCAAGTACACGGGCAAGGACATGAAGGCCGCGCACGCCGGTCAGAACGTCACCTCCGACGAGTTCAACGCCCTCGTCGAGGATCTGCAGACCACGCTCACGGAGATGAAAGTAGCGGCGTCCGCGCAGAAGGACCTGCTCGGTGCGCTCGCTCCGATGAAACCGCAGATCGTCGGGCAGTAACCTCGGTAGAGGTGCTGCGCCAGGGAACAGGTGAGCGCTGCGACGAACGACGGCATGTCGGCTTAGCGCTGCTCCGCATCCTTGGCCAGCGCCTGGTCGAGCGCGCTTGCGACATGAGCCGGGATCGCCTCAGGGCCCCGGAGTGAGGGCGACGGGTTCACGAGCACGCCAGCGAGGAGCGACGTCATCGTGTCCACCGCAAACGCGGGGGTTTCCGTCAGCCTCTCATGCACGATGGTGCCGGGCGCCCACACATCGGTGCGCGCATCGACCTCGCTGTTCTTGCCCCTCGCCTGCTCGGGCGACATGTACTGCGGCGTGCCGAAGACGAGCGCGTCCTGGGTCTGGAGCAGGACGTTGCCGCGGATCTTGAAGATGTCGAAGTCGAGCACCTTCACGAGCGCATCACCCCGACCGGTCGAAACGAGGAATACGTTCTCCGGCTCGAGGTCGCGATGCGTGGTCCCGCGTTGCAGGCCGCGTGGCGCGCCGACGCGATCTGCTTCGCGACCTCGAGGGTCTCCTCGAGCGGGACGACCCCGTGCCCCCGTGGGCAGGTTGTTGAGGTCGAAAATGCCGACGATGTTCGGGGGCCCGAGCCTCGACGTCACGTCGGCCTCGCGACGAAAGCGCGAGAGATGGTCCTCTGTCTGCCCTTCGACGGTGAAAATCTCGATGGCCACCTTCTTGTCGGGGAGCCGCAGGTGCCTGGCTTCCCACACGGTGCCCATGCCGCCTTTGCCGAGGAGACCGGTGATCTCGTACGTGCCGTGGATGATCGTCCCTCGAGGATGACGGGAGCATGCAGCCTCGACGGCAGCGCGCCGCCCGTCCCCGGCACCGCGATCGTCGACGTGTCGAGCGCTCGATGAGCGTCTTCGGCTCGAGGTGCGGATGTCCACGGATGCGTGCCGCCAGCAACGTGAGCCCGCCTGCAGCCACCAGCGCCATGCAACCGAGCACGCGACTCGTCACCCCGGAGCTCGTCGCGGGGATCGACGCGCCGACACGAAGCCTGCCACCGACCGGCCCGGTCATCGTGAGCGAGACAACGACCTCGCTGCGCGTGGGCTTCGCGCTTCGGAGGCGCAGCTCTTTGCCGTCGATCACGAACCGGACCTGCGCACCGAGCAGGTCGAGTCGCTCCACGAAGGACGACAGCGGGACCTCTGCCTGGATCCGGCGCGCGCCCTTCAGCTCGGCGGCGCGGCTCGGTTCACGACAGCGGCTGCGGCGACACGACAGGCTGCGCGCTGTGCGCCGCGCCGTGCAGGAGGACCCCGACGCCGAGCGCCGGGGCCAGCCCGGCGAGGAAGAAGGGCTGCTTACTTCCCACGCGGCTTTCCGAACTTGTCGAGGGTCGGCGCGACAGCGTCGCCGACGATCGCCACGGTGGCCGTGGCCGTGCTGTCCGCCGCGATGCTCACGTCCTGCTCGATGGGGCTCGTGCTGCGCTCGGTGTAGACGTGCATCCTGTACTTGCCGGGTGCAAGGCTCTTGAACGCGAACGTGCCGTGCTCGTCGGTGATGGCGTAGTGCGCCGAGTCGACGACCACGATGTAGCCCGCCATGTTCGCATGGAGGTTGCAGCCGACGCGCACGATGCCGGGCTTGTCGAAGACGAGCTCGCGCGATTGACCGTTCTTGTAGATGCCGAGGTCGAAGCTCGCCGCGTCCGAGCGCGAGAAGACGTTGTGGTAGACGGTGTCGAAGTTCGGAAAGCTCACCGTCGAGCCCTTGCGAACGACGAGCAGCTTCGGCGCGAAGCTGCGGTTGCGCTGCTCCATGACGCGGTCCTTCGGCGGCCGCACCTTCCACTTCGAGCCGACGGGCTCGATCGTGACCACGCCTCGACCGGCAAGCGGCTTGCCGTCGAGCTGCAGCGTGCCGGCCAGGCCACCACGCTTGGGCGGTGCCGGCGCCGGCTCCTCCTCCTCCGACGACCGCGAGACGCCGGGCTGCGGTGCCGTGTCCATCGGCAGCTGCTTGAGCGGCGTCGTGATGCGCGGCGGCGCGCCCTCGCGGAACAGCGGCGCGATCCCTTCGAGCGCCTGCGCTCCGACGAGGATCTCCGCGGAGCTGAAGAGCTGCTCGGCAAAGTTCTTGTTACCTGCCTTGCGCGCACCGTCCGCCTTGGTGAGCGTGCTCGCGGCCTCGGCGATCGCCTGCGCTCGCTCTGCGACGGGCCCATCGGGCGGAGCGGTCGGCGGCGCAGTTGGCAACGCGGGCGGTGCTGCGCTCGCGAGGTGTGGCGCGCATCCGGCGACCCCGAGCGAGAGCGCCAGCAGCGACGAGACGAGGAGGTCAGGGCCACGCGACATGGCACGACCGTAGCCCGCACGCCCCGGCGGCGCAACACGCTGCGCACCCTGCGGGGAGGAGCCGTTGACCCGTGCGCGTGGCAAGGGCTAGCTTTCGACGTCATCCCTCTTCCACGAGAGCGCCAACCATGAACTTCAGCATCGTCCACGAGTTCGATACCGACGTGAAGAGCTACTGGGACACCTTCCTGTTGCCGGAGTTCTCGGCGGCACTCATGTCGGGCCTGAAGATGAAGAACTACAAGGTCCTCGAGCGCACCGACGACGGCACCACGTTCAAGCGCATCCAGTCGATGGAACCGCAGGTTGCCATGCCGGCGCTGTTCGCAAAGATGATCCCCGACATGAGCTACACGGAGTTCGACACGCTCGTGTGGTCGACGAACACGATGAAGATCCGCATCGAGCTCGCGAGCATGAAGGACAAGATCAAGACGCACGGGGACTACATGGTCACTCCGCTCGGCGAGGGCCGCTGCCGACGCGAGTTCAAGGGCGAGGTCAACGTCGGCATCGCGCTCATCGGTGGCAAGGCCGAGAAGTTCGTCGTCGAGCAGATGAAGGAGTCGTACGAGGTTGCCACCCGCATCACGCGCGAGTGGATCGCGTCTCACAAGA
>JAYTLP010000381.1:0-4652 GCA_043729375.1 Myxococcales bacterium | reverse complement strand
ATCGCGGCTGCCATCATGCTCTGATCGCCGCGTGAAGCTGCGGAAACGCCGCGTCAGGGGAGCGTCAGCGACACGCGAGGCCCGGCGTACAGAAGGCCGGGAGCGCGGGACAGCTCCGTGAGGAGAGCGTGGTAACGGACGACCGCACCGACGGACCAGCGGTGCGTCACGAGCCAGTCGAAGCCGAAACCGAGCTCGACCGCGAGCGCGTTCACCGAAGGTAGCAGCGCGGGCCGCGACGTGAAGGTCCGTTGCCCACGCAGCCCCACCACGCCCACGCCGAGATCGAACGAGGGCACGATGCGCACGACGTCGAGCGCGTAGGTGAGGCCGGCGAAGGCGCCGAAGCTCGAGACCGTGCCGCCCGGGTCGGCAGCGGTGAGGCCGCGCGCGTCGTGCCACCCGACGAAGGCCGACGCGCGCACCGACAGCGCGTCCGTGAGGCTGTACGCGATGTCGGCACCGACGCCCCCTCCGGACGGGTCCCGCCGATCCACGAACGCAAGCGTGTAGAGCGGCTGCACACCGAGGCGCACGCGGCGGCGCTCCGCCTGCGCGGGTCGTGCAAGGGCCAAGAGCGCGAGCAGCGCGGGCAACCCCAGGCGGGCGAGCGCGGTCCCTTTCTGCACGACCCGTCGTACCACGTCCAGCGAGCGTCGCCCAAGGCGGTCGTGGAAAATGGCCTCCGGGTCTGGTACACCGCGTGGCCCCCATGTCGAAGTACAACCGCAACAAAGAGAACCCCGCTTCCGCCACGGCGCAGACCGACGAGTTCGTCGGCTTCTGGCAGCGCATCGGCGAGGGCATCCGGCCACACGCGCGCACGCTCACCTTCGGTGTCATCGGCGTCGGCCTCCTGCTCTCGGCAGGCGGCGCCGCCGTGAGCTGGTACGAGCACCGCGCCGAGGCCGCGACCGAGGCATGGGCACGCGCGATGCGCGTCTACGACAACGAGCTCGAGGGCGACCCCACCGCGAAGGACAACAAGAACGCGCTCGACAAGACGCCGCGCTACAGGTCGGTGAAGGAGCGCGGCGAGGCCACGCTCGTCGAGCTCGACAAGCTACCCCGCGGCCTCCGCAAGGAAGCGCAGCTCTTTCGCGCCGGCGTGCTCTACGATCTCGAGCGCTTCGACGAGGCTCACACCGCGTACGACCAGGCGACCGTGGGCGTGACGCCGGAGCTCGCGGCGATCGCGCGCGAAGGCGTGGCGCTGTGCGACGAGCAGACGAACAAGCTGGAGGAGGCAATCGCCGACTACGAGAAGGTCGCGCCGAAGGGTGACAAGCCTACTGCGTTCTACCGCGACCACGCGCTCATGGGCCTCGGGCGCCTCTACGAGAAGAAGGGCGACAAGCAGAAGGCGCTCGAGCGTTACAAGGAGCTGGTCGCCACGCTCGCGAGCTCGCCGCTCCGCGAGGACGCTCAGAACCGCATCACCGTGCTCGAGCAGCCTTGAGCCGTAGCTCCACCGTCGTACTGTGCGCCTCGCTTGCGTGCGCGACCGGGTGCGCCGAGATCGCCGCGTTCCGCAAGCCGTTCGAGGCGCCGGGCAACTCGCTGCGCGTCTCGTGGCGTCGACAGATCACCGAAACGCAGCTCTACGGCGGCCACGACACCTACGTCGTCGACGGCAAGACCACGCGCGCACGGACCGGCCTCGTCATGGGCTACAAGCCGCAGGAGTTCGCCTCCGCCGTCTCCGATGGTCAGCGCGTGTTCGTGGGCAGCGTGCACGGCATGCTGTGGGCCATCTCGGCGGCGGACGGTTCGCTACTCTGGCGCCGTCCGCTCTCGGGGCCCATCTCGTCGGAGCCGGCCTACCTCCCCGAGCTCGGGCTGCTCGTCGTCGGCGATGACAACGGCACGCTCTGGGCGCTCGATCCAGGTACGGGCGAGACGCGCTGGACCTACCGCATCCACTCGCCGATCACGGCGCAGCCGGTCTACGCCGAGGGCCTCATCTACTTCACCAGCACCGAGAACCGCGTCTATGCAGTCGATGCAGCCCGCGGCACGTGGAAGTGGCAGTACGACCGCGAGGCGCCGGAGGGCTTCACCATCCGCGGACAGGGCGGCCCCCTGTACGCGAAAGGCCGCATCTACGTCGGCTTCGCAGACGGCTTCCTTGCGTCGCTCGAGGCGCGCACGGGCGACGTCGTGTGGGTCAAATCCCTGGCGGGCGAGACCACGAGTCATTACGTCGACGTGGACTCCACGCCCATTCTGGTCGACGGCACGCTCTACGCATCGTCGGTGTCGGGCGGCGTGTTCGCGCTCGATCCGAAGGACGGCTCCGTGCGGTGGCGCTACGAGGCCGACGGTGCCTCGAGCATCCGTGTACACGACGACCGCTTGTACTTCGCGGCCGGCCGTCAGGGTTTGCACTGCCTCGACCTCGGCGGACGCCTGGTATGGCGACAGGAGCTCGCGGGTGCGGGCGAGCTGTCCACGCCGCTCGTCATCGAAGACACGAACGGCAAGGCGTGGGTCGTGCTCTCTGCGGCTGCGTCGGGCTCCTACGTGGCAGATGCGAAGACCGGCGTGCTGAGCCAGTTCCTCGAGCCCGGTGACGGCGTCACCGCGGCCGCCAGCACAGACGGCAAAAACGTCTACGTCGTCTCGAACGGCGGTTTCGTGTGGGCGCTGTCCATCGGCAACCGTCCGCGCCAGGCGGCCACGAACCAGCTGCCGACCATCGAAGGCCTGTGACGCCAGCTCGACGTCGGTTCGTTGCCTAGTTCATCTGGGCGACGACGCCGTCGCGGTCCGTCACGGAGTCGTCGTTCTCCGCATCGAGCAGCTCGAGGCGACGGACCAGCTCCTTCAGGCGACGCGTCCCGCCGGCGTCGCGCGTCTTGAACTCGACGCCGAGACCTTCCTGACCGGTGGTGTGGCGCGTCCAGGCGACGCGACCCGCGATGGCGAGCGGGCGGAGCGAGCCGGGCGGCGTGATATCGAGGACGATCTCGGTGCCGGGCGGCAAGAACTCGGTGGTGCGCAGGAACGCGCCGCCGGGACCGATGTCCTCGACGTGACTCGAGTGCGTCTCGCGGTCGAGCGCGACACGCCACGCGGCGATGAGCGCGACGGGCAGCCGGCGGTGTCGACGCGCGGTCATGTCCTGCACCTCACCGTGCGCGACCGCAAGAAGAAAGTCGCGACGACGAGACTCCTGGGCCTGTAGCTCGAGGCCCAGGCCTGCGCGAAGTCCGGTCCGGTGACGACCGGGACGACGCCACGCGACGAACGCGCGCATCATCTGGCGGTTGGCGAGCTCGGGGAAGCGGACCTCCACGAGGAGATCCGTCCCGACGGGGATCTGCTCCCGCGTCGGATAGAAAACACCACCACCCGGTAGTGCCGTCAAATAGTGCTCGATGAACTCGTCCCCGCTACGAAAACGGGCCTTCAGGATCCGCATCGACTAACGCCCCCCAGCTGGCGCGTGACGCATAGCAAAACGTCGCGCAAGGAGCAAGTAGGCTTACGCTTTATCGAACAACGTTTTCGAGCTCACTCGAAAACGAGCCGGCTGTAGCGCTCGGCGAAGGCCGGACCGTAAAGGTAACGCAGCGGTCCCCGGGCGGGCCCATGGGCATGGAATGCCCGGAAGAAGGCCTCCTGCGTCTCCTTGCCACCAGGGCCGGGCTCGGCGGCCGCGATGGCCTCGAGAGCGCGGCCGAGCGACGTGGACACCGCGGCGAAGGCATCGTTTGCGAGGCGAGGGCTGACCTTCGCATGAAGCCCGATACCGGACGACAGGCCGAGCGCCCACGCGGGACCGGCCGTCGAGCCGATGCGCCCGAACGTCTCGACGAGCGGGGCCAGCGTGTCGAGCGGCAGACGCCCGAGGTCACGGGTGCCATACACATCGGCGTTGACGGAGATTCGCGTGGGCAGCCCCGTGAAATCGCACGCGAAGACGGGGGCGGCGAGCTCGGGCTCGGGCAGCAGCACCAGCGCGAAGCCCTCGATGAGCGGCCGCTGCGCAATCGTGGAGAGCACGACCTTGCGAAGCTTCGGCGCGCTCCACACGAAGGTGCGGACGGTTCCCCAGCCGAGCGGAGCCTCGGGGTTTGCGACGTCGTTGTCGACCGGCAGCGGTGTGAGGCGCAGCGACGACTCGAGGCGCGCGCGGATGCCGGAGCCCATACCGGGCACGTCCACCTCGAGGCGCGCCTTCCAGAGCTCCTCGAGGATGCGCACCTGGCGCAGCCCTTCGTCCACCCGGAGGCGCGCGACGTCGAGAAAGCTCATGCGCCCTTGGCCGCTGTCGGCGCCTTGCCGGACAGCTTGTCGATCAGCCCCTCGGCGTGGCCCTTGGGGCTCACCTTGTACTCTGCGCTCGTCACCTTGCCTCGTTCGATGACGAAGGTTGAGCGGACGATGCCCATGAACTTCTTGCCGTAGAGCGTCTTCTCGGCCCAGACACCGTACTTCTCGGCGACGGCGTGATCCTCGTCGGAGAGCAGCAAGAAACCGAGCTTCTCCTTCTCGGCCCAGCGCGCATGCTTCTCGGCGGAGTCGGGGCTCACGCCCACGACGGTCGCGCCGACCTTGCCGAACGCGACGAGATGGTCGCGGATACCCTGCGCCTGTACGGTGCAGCCCGGGGTCGCGTCCTTCGGATAGAAGTAGAGCACGAGACG
>JAYTLP010000380.1:0-2743 GCA_043729375.1 Myxococcales bacterium | reverse complement strand
GCGCTCGCCCTTCATCGGGATGCGAAAGACCGGACCGAGGAGCTGCGCGAGGTACTGGTGGCCCTGCGCTTGGCCCGGCGTGGTCGGCGTGCCCGGCGTGCGGCCGGAGTACGACGTGATCTTCACGAGGGTCGTCCCGTCGTTCGTGGTCGAGCCAACATCGGCGTGGTCGGCCGCGCCGTTGCCGGCCTCGCTCGTCCAGCCCGCGGTGCACCACTGGATACCCATCGGCATCGGCGTGGGGCCGAGGCCGAGGTCGTTGTGGTTGACGTTGATCGAGTCCTCTTCGCTCATTCGGGGCTCCCGTCTCCGCTGACCTTGATTCGATTCGCGTAGCCGATGGTGACCTTGAACTCTCCGCCGTCGTCCGAGAACTCGAGGCTCGTGCGCACGGTCTTCACGAAGAACGTGGCATCGAGGCGCGTGATGTCGTCGAGGTTCGCCGCGATGAGATCGGCGGCCCCTTCGCTGTAGCCCCTCGCCATGAGGGCCCACTTGCGGCTGCTCAGCGTCGTGGGGGCGCCTGGAGCTCCGACGCCCAGCTCTCGGAGATCGTCTCCGAGCTCGATGCGCACGACGTCCCCGGCGCCGAGAGAGAGCAGATCGAAGTCACGTCCTGAGGCGGTGGTGACGTTCATCTCCACGGTCTCGAGTGAGCCTTCCATCTCCTGGCGGGACCGCTCGTCGTAGACGCGCTTCGCGCAGTCGAGGAGCGCAGCCTGGCTGGTCACGTCCGGCACGGCGAAATACTCGTATTCGGATGCCTTCCTCACGGCCGTCGGGTCCGCGCGGTGCTTCGCGGTCACCCGCTTGTGGAGGATCGCGGGGTCGCCCGGCGCGGGCCAGAGCGCCTCGATGGTGGTCCCCGTGAGAGCATCGAAGCTCGTGAGGCCCACGCCCTTCGCGAAGAGGTGCGATTTTCGCGTCTCCTGCCACGACACGATGTTCTTGCCCCAGATGAGGCGCGGAGGATCGTTCTTCGTGTAGTAGTCCGTCGAGGTGGTGACGATGACGTTGTCGAGGCTCACGTAGGTGATGAGGCCGAGCATGCCGACGCACTGCTGCCAGACGGCCCACGCGTCGCAGCCCGACTTGACCGACACCTTCGCGAGTTTGGCGAAGCGCGGCGCGCACGCGCGCGACAGGCGTGTGCCCGCGCTGATGCCGGGGGACAGAGAGAGCCTGTTCTTGAGCGACGTGACCGACGACTTGATCGAGCCGTCGCCCGCGGTGAACCCGGTGTTTTCGCAGATCAGCCCCCACGCATCCTCGATCGTCATGTCCATGAAGGGCACGCCGGCCGAGACGAAGGGTTTGCACTCGAGGAAGATCGCCGTGTAGTCGTGGAACTCCATCTCGACGGAGAAGCCGTCGCCGTCCTTCGCGATGCGCTTGATGTTGACGGCGATGCCGACGAAGCGGAGGTTGTTGTCGGACAGGATGAACTGCCCGTCCTGAGTCGCGGCGCCCGCCCAGAAATCGGCGTCGCCGAGGTAGAACTTGATCGTCGCGCTGGAGAGCAGTCGCGGGTCTACGCCGGCATCGGCCCACTCGACGGTGATGTGCAGCGTGTCGGCGTGGTTGTGATCGTTCTGCTCGAGGACGGCCTTCCGCACGCGCACCGGGAAGGTGATCGGGTCGTCGGTGAAGTCGTCGTCGTTGCGCTTCGCGGCGGGTCCCGAGACGGCCACAGTGAGCGTCGCCGCGCAGCGGGGGCGGTAGGTCTTGCTGGGCATGGGTCGCAGGTCCGGGTGGGGTCGCGCCGCTCAGGTGAGCGGCACCTTGATCGCTCGGCCGGGCTCCGGTTGCCCTCCGAACTTCACGGCGTTGAGCTCGCGAAGCTTCTGCGCGCGCTCGGGTCCGCCGCTGTAGCGCGTCGAGATCGACTCCCACGAGTCGCCGAGCTGCACGATGTAGTTGGTCGAGGCCTTGCCTCGCTCGGCGATCTCCGCCTGGCGATCGAGCTCCGCCATCGCGCCCAGCGTCCGTATGAGGTCGACGTCGGCCTGCGTCACGTACGAGAGGCCGCGGATGTCCGATGCGGCCGAGCGGCTGATGAGCAGGCTGCTCGTCTGGATGGAGTCGATGATGTTCCGCAGGGAGATCGAAGCGGTGCGGACCTGCCCGATGCCGGCGCGCAGCCGTTTGAGGTCGCCGAGGATCGCTCGCTCGAAGGAGTCGATCGAGTTGACGATGGCGGTCAGGTTCGCGAGCGCGCCGTTGAAGGTCGAGACGATGTTGTCCAGGGCATCGAGGAGGCTCGGCTTGATGACCGGAGGCTTCGTGGGGAACGGGAGCGAGAGCTTCACCAGGCTCGGGAGGTACGAGCGCGGCACCGGGATCACGTTCACCGTGAGCGATGCGCTCGCGTTCTGGTCCTCGTCGACGAGCACGAGCATCTTCCACGCGACCTGCTGCTCGCTTTCGCGAGCCGCGGTGAACTTCTCGATGAAGCCGTTCACCGCGAGGATGTCGCCCCACGTGATCGAGACCGGCTGCTGGTCCCGCACGAACGCCTTCACGTACTCCGTTTGCGTGCGCGCGTAGCCGGCGCCCTTGGGGGTCGCGGCGCTTCCGATCGTGACCGTCGCGGTGTCGAACGTGGTGTCCATGAAGCGGCCCTTGAGCTCCCACGGCTCGTACTTCACGCCGAAGACGTGGCGCGTCGGAGGGCTGTCGGTGCCGGGGTAGTAGGTAGTCTTCTGGCGCACGGCGATCGTGTCTTCGAGGATCGCCAAAAAGG
>JAYTLP010000379.1:0-5910 GCA_043729375.1 Myxococcales bacterium | reverse complement strand
AACTATCAGCCCTTCAACAACACGGCCTGGCCTCTTGTCACGCGGTCTTCACGAGCGAGACGAGGGGCCTTGTCCGTTGTGGGCTGCGTCTCGCTGAAGGTATGCTCGGGATCGATGGCTGACATCAGCGGCTTCCAGGCCAGCATCGGGGCGCGGGACCCGAACCGGGCAACAAGTCGCTCGCGAGCAGCGTGCAGGTGAAGGCTTTCGGGGGCCGTCGCACGCGCTCGGTCACCTTCCCTTGCTGCACCGGATGCTTCGCACGCGCCGCGCAGGTGAGCCGAGCGCGCACGCGCCTCACCGGCAAGCTCGCGGACCGCCCGACCGTGCGCGTGCCGTTCGGTATGCATCGCTTCGGCTGGTCGGAAGCAGGGCAGGGCGCGCCGACGGAGCAGTCTGCGCCGTACAAGATCGCGCTCGCCGGCGACCACCTCTACAACCTGGGCTCGACGGGCTGCTACTACCTAGAGGTCTCGCTCTACGGCTCCGGCGCGTCGGTCGGCAACACCAACGCGGGCCCCGTCTCCATCGCGGAGCTGTACACCTGTTCGCAGGTCGACAGCTGGTTCAAGGAGAACCCGTCGACCGTCTCCACGAAGGCGAGCACCGGGAGGCGCGTGTCGATCCAGCCCGAGGCCGGCTGCTACGTGCTCTCCGGGCACCAGTGCCCGCTCCCGATCCGCAAGGACCTCGCGGAGTGCCGGAAGAGCGCCTACGCGAAGGAGGACAAGGACGCCTACACCGCGTGCTACACGCAGGCCGTCGAGGCGTGTCACAAGCTCGGCAAGTAACCCGGCTGCGCCGATGATGGTAGCGTCGCGGCTCCGTCGGCAAAGGAGCGTCACCATGTACGTCCGTTCGTTCGTACTCGCAGCGCTGGCTCTCTCGCTCGGTTGCGGTGCAAGCTCGTCCACCGAGGACGGCGGCACCGACACGCCCGACATGCTGCCGGCCTCGCAGTGTCAGGCCATCGCGCCGACGTGCACCGACGAGCAGATCCAGGACCTCGACCTCTTCAAGGCCCCGTCGCCCGCGACGCGCATGGTGACCAACACCGCCGACGGCACGGGCTTCTCGTCGTCGGTCGACGCGGTGGGTGGTGGCCATGCGCCAACGGAGTCGTACGTCTACGCGAAGTTCACGCCCACGGGGCTCGTCAAGGTCGACCTCGGTGACGAGGCGGCCTTTGCGTCGACCGCCTGGGACATCGCGTTTCGCCGCTTCGTCGTCCGTCTCAACAGCGGCGTGTCCGGGCCCTCGTGCGTCACGGGCGCGCGCACGCCCGTCGCCGACTACTCGACCATCAGCTCGGTGCCGGCCGGTCTCCAGCTCGCGAGCGAGACCTACTACTCGAGCACCTGCGCCCTCGTCACCGACGACTCCGGCCTCGGCTCACCGGGCACGCTGCTCGCCACGTTCTGGACGTACCAGGGCTGCGTCCGGATGACGAACAGCGTCTATGTCATCCAGACGGCCGACGGCAAGAAGCTCAAGCTCACGGTCGACCGATACTACGACGGGGCCGTGCAGGCGGCGTGCGACACGAGCGGCATGATGAGCGCCGACCAGGGTGCGGCCGCAGCGCACATCGGCCTCCGCTGGGCCTACCTGCCGTAGCCGTGCGGAGAATCCTCGCGTTGACCCTGCTCGTCGCGACGACGAACGTGGCTTCGGCGCGTCCGACCGACACGAGCGGCAGCGACCTCGTTCGGTACAGCGTGAGCGAGAGGGTCGAGCACCTCGACACCACGCACTTTCGCGTCTTCTTCACGCGCGCCGGCAAGGACGCCGTTCCCGCGCTCGACATCGACAGCGACGGCACACCCGACTTTGTCACACAGGTGGCCGCGTTGTACGAGGACGTGCTCGGGTTCTACACGGGCCGCGGGTACCTCGCGCCGCCATCGGACGACGCGCAGCCGAACAACGGCGGTGACGGCCGCTTCGACGTGTACCTCGTCGACTTCGGCGGCGCTGCCGACGGTCGGTTCCAGAGCGAGGTCTGCACGGGCTCGCGCTGCACGGGTTACATGACGCAGGAGAACGACTTCGCCGGCTACGCCTATGCAACGCCGACGATCGGTAGCCGCGTCGTCTCGAGCCACGAGTTCTTCCACGCGGTGCAGGCCGGCTACAACGCCGCCCAGAGCGCGATCGTCTCCGAAGGCACCGCCGTCTGGTCCACGGAGCAGTTCGACTCGTCGCTGACCGACCTCGAGAGCTTCGTCGGCGGGTACCTCGTGCGGCCCGACCACTCGCTCGACCGCACGTCCACCACGCCGGTCGATCCATTCACCTACGGGGCAGCGCTGTTCTTCCAGTTCCTCGGCGAGGAGCTCGGACACGACGTGGTGCTCGAGCTCTGGCAGGACTGCGTGCCGGGCGCGCACGGCGTCGCGCAGCCCGACTGGTTCGGCGCGCTCGCCGCGCTGCTCGTGCGTCGGTATGCGACCACGTTCGCCGACACCTTCACCACGTTCGCGACATGGAACCTCTTCACCGTCGGGCGCAAGGATCCGTCACGAGGATACGGAAATGGCGCGGCCTATCCATCGATCGCGACGACTCCTGCCATGCTGCCGTACACGGACGCCACGCTGCGCGTGTTCTACGCGTCGTCACATGTGCTCGCATTCGATCCGGGCGCGCGCACGCAGCTCCTGGTGCAGGTGATCTCGGCGACGGGCGCGACGCTCGACGATCTGCGCATCGTCGTGGCGCCGGTCACGAACAGCACCGTCGGCACCGTCACCACCACCGCGGCCACCGCGACGGCGGTGGCGATCGACGTGACCGGCGCGACGAAGGTCCTCGTGGAGTTCGTGCAGACCGCGCAGTCGGGCGAGAGCGCGCGCGGGACGGTCTGTGCCGGCACACCCGAAGAGGTCGCGACGTGCGTCGCCAGCGCGGCCCCCACCGACATGGGCAGCGTCACACCGGCCCCGAAGTCCTCGAGCGGCTGTGACCTCGGTCGGCGCGGCGCACCCCCGGGCGGGCTCGGGCTGCTGCTCGTGGCGCTGCTGCTGCGCACGCGGCGTCGCACGACGCGCTGAGCGCTTGACCTCCCTCGAGTCCGGGGTGCAGCGGCGCGCAATGTTGTGGCTGACAGGTACGTGACTCGCGTACGCGTGCGTCTTCTGGCGCTCGTCGTTCGACATCGACGGCGTACTCACCTTCTCGCTCGCTGTACGACGATGCAGCGGTCTCGATGCGGTATGCGCGCAACCTCGCGCATGGCTTCGGCGCCGTCTGGAACCCGGGCGTCGAGCGGGTCGAGGGCCACACGAGCCCGCCGGGGATGCTCTGGATGACCGCGCTGCACCTCGTTCCGCTGTCTTCCGCGAAGATGAGCGTGCTGTGGTGCAGCTGACGGGTCTCGGCATCGGGGTCGTCACGCTTCACGTCGTGTGCGCGTTCGCGACTCGTCTCTCGGGCTCGCCGGGCGCGGGGCTCGCTGCACGGTGATCACGCCGCGTACTTTTCCGCTGAACAACGGGTCACCAGGGCATGGAAACCGGCGCGCTGACGCTGTGGACACTGGCGCGCGTGCGCTTCTCTTCGTCGGGACCTGGCTGAGGCCACGACGACGAGGCGATCCTCCTCGTCGTCGTGGCCTCGTACGGCGGCCTCGTCACGGCCACGCGCAGGTGCCACCACGCGCTCGTGCTCGGTGGGTGCGCTCCCGTACTTCGCGGACCGCTTCCTGATCGACTTGCCCGGCACGTGCAACCGCCACCCGGGGTCGAGTTCCTGCCCGTCGCGTCCGGCGGTATCCGTTGCAGTAGCGCCTACGTCGTACCTGGCGGCTCGCCCTCGTCGTCGCTCGCGTCTCGATGCGTCTGCTGCGTGACGACGGGCGGGTCACCTGCCTGGTTGACCATCGACGGTGGCGCGGCGCTCTCGGGCTTCGGCTTGCCGGTGACGAGGCGCTTGAGGAAGCCGAAGAAGGCGACGAACGCGAGCGCGATCGCCTTGCCGAACTTCACGAGCCCAAGGAGGATCACCTTGCCGAACTTCACGAGGAGGCCGACCTTTGCGACCTTGAGCGCGGCCAGCCCCGCGCCACCCGCGATGAGGCCCATGAGGCCATACGTCGCGACCTTGTCGGTCTTCGAGTCGAAGTCGCCGTAGCGTGCGCCGCCGTCGAATGTCGTCGCGGCGAGCAGCGCGGACGCGGCGGGCTTGTCGGCCTCGAGGGTGTCCGGCGAGGTGATGAGGTTGACCGATACGACGCCGCGCCGGCCGAGCACGCGCGTATTGAAGTTGATCGACTGGCCGCGATCGCTGTGCGCCGCGAGCGCCCACACGAGGTGATGCAGGACGCTGTCGTACGTGGGCGGTGTCACCCAGTCGTCGACGTGCAGCGGCGGGAAGCCTCCCTTCTCTCGCTCCTTGTTGGACTCCTCGGTGCCTTTCTTCATCGAGTCGAGCAACGCCTGCGCGTCGATCTTCTCGTCGTCCTTCACGTGGCCATCCTCGTCGTAGCTCAGCGCGACCCACCATCTGGCGTTCTCGTCCTTCGGCACGACGATGCCGAGGAAGTCGTCCCCCTCGAAGTTGCCCGACTTCGCCAGGAGCTTCTTCGCATCGGCGGCGCCGAGGAAGACGTATGCCTCGGGCAGGTCGATGGTGATGCTGTGGCCGAGCGACACCTTGGCAGGGCCCGGCTGCCACTTCAGCTCGGCCGGCTGGGGCGGCGCCGCGACCGGCGTGCCGGCGCGCGCCGACGAGAGGGGCGAGACCGCGAACGCAAGGAGGAGGACGGCGGAGAGCGCCAGCAGCTTCGTCTTCATGGTCCGAAGGTATACCAGCCCCGAGTCCTGGTCTTTCCGGTGATGCTTACTTGCGCAGGACCGCGGCGGCCGTGACGGTGAGCGCGAGCGCGTTCACGCCGAGCCACACGGGTTCCAGCACGAGCGGGATGTAGCGGATGTCGACCGTGCGGAACAGCGCGTGTGCCGCGAGGCAGCCGGCCCAGCCGAGCAGCAGGCCGGCGAGCGGGCCGCGCAGCGACTTCACGCCGTAGGCGAGCGACGCGACGAACAGCGGGAGGAGCGCGCTCCAGAAGAGCGGATTACCGCTGCCCGCGGCGCCGAAGAACGCCTGATCCAGCGACGGCAGCCCGTGTGACAGGAACGGGAGGTCGATGCCGAGCATGGGCAGAAAGAAGAGGCCGCACGCAGCGACGACGAGGCCGAGCACACCGCCGAGGCCGAACGCCGCGACGAGAATCTTCCGGCGACGCAATGCAAACATCACGACGCCCGCGAGCGTGGCCGCAAGGCCGAGCTCGACAGCGCCTTCCTCGAGCTGCGCCTTCTTCACGGCTGCGCTGGCGTCGACGATGCCGGCTCCGTAGCGGTTTTCAGCGCCCTTGGTCGGCGCCCAATCGGCCTTGCTGCCCGGCTTGCGCGCGGTTTCCTTGAGGAGCGCCTCCACTGCATCCGGGTCGGTGACACCCGAGCCCACGACGAGCGCGGCCACGCCGGCGACGTGCGGTGCGGCCATCGAGGTGCCCATGAACAGGAGGTAGTCGTTCTGCGAGACGTTGCCGGGGACGACCGTGTTCTGAAGGACGCCGTCCATCATGCCATCGCCGTTCTGGTCGACTCGCGTGTTGCCACCGGGCGCGGCCACGTCGATCTCCTTTCCCCAGTTGGAGTAAAAGGTCGTGGTCTCGTCGAACTGCGTGGCTGCGACCGCTACCGCGTGCTTGTACGCGGCCGGGTAGCTGACCTTGCCCTTGCCATCGTTGCCGGCAGCGCAGATGACGGTCACGCCCTTGTCGTGCGCGTACTTCACCGCGTTGGCGAGGACACTCGTGGACATCCCACCACCGAGGCTCATGTTGATGACCTTGGCGCCGTGGTCGGCGGCGAAGCGGATGCCCTCCGCGATGCCGCTGACGGA
>JAYTLP010000378.1:0-4535 GCA_043729375.1 Myxococcales bacterium | reverse complement strand
GAGTAACGACCAATACGGCGTCATGCACAACTTCTCGTTCACCAGCGAGCTGCACTACGTGTTCACCTACGACGCCACCAAGTCGGCGCAGTTCACGTTCACCGGGGACGACGATGTCTGGTTCTTCATCAACGGCCACCTCGTCGTCGACCTCGGCGGCCTGCACCCCGCCGCGAGCGCGACCTACACGCTCTCGAGCGCATCGACGGACACCGCCGGCAACCCGCTCGGCATGAACAACGGGGGCTGGTACTCGCTCGACGTCTTCCAGGCCGAGCGCCACACGACCGCGTCGAACTACGCGCTGTCGCTGGCGGGCTTCGTCCACACCCTCAGCGTGTGCTCGCCGATCTGTGGCGACGGCAAGGTGCAGACGGGTGAGGCCTGCGACCTCGGGTCGGCGAAGAACGCGGGCACGGCCGCGACGGTCGGCTACGGCGGCTGCTCGGCGGACTGCAAGACGGCGGGCGGCTACTGCGGCGACAAGGCCGTGAGCGCGGCCAACGAGCAGTGCGACAACGGCACCAACCTAGGCGTCTACGGCCAGGGCAACTGCACGCCCACCTGCCAGAACACGCCGTACTGCGGCGACGCGACCAAGCAGCTCCAGTACAACGAGGCCTGCGACGACGGCATCAACAACGGCGCAGCCGGCGACATCTGCACCACGAGCTGCACGCTCGCGCAGAGCTGCGGCAACGGGAAGATCGAGTCGCCCGAGACCTGCGACGACGGGGCCAACAACGGCAAGCCGGGCGATCCGTGCAGCGCCACCTGCGTGGTCCTGTGCGGCAACGGCATCGTCGATCCGGGCGAGGGCTGCGACAAGGGCACCGGCAACAACAACGGTGGCTACAACGGCTGCAACCCGGACTGCACGCTGTCCCTCCGCTGCGGCGACGGCATCAAGACCACGCCGAACGAGGCGTGCGACTTCGGCAGCGTCAACAACACGTGCGCCTACGGTGGCTGCAACACGAACTGCACGCTGGCGCCGTACTGTGGCGACGGCGCGAAGAACGGCACGGAGCAGTGCGACCAGGGCGCCTCGAACAGCGCCACGGCCTACGGCACGGGCCTTTGCACCACGACCTGCCAGACCGCGCCGTACTGCGGTGACGGCGTCGTCGAGTCCTCACACGGCGAGCAGTGCGATGGTACGACGGGCTGCGACAGCATGTGCAAGACGACCGCGTACTGCGGCGACGGCATCAAGAACGGCACCGAGCAGTGCGACTTCGGCACGAACAACAACACGGGCGCCTACGGCGGCTGCAACGCCGACTGCACGCTCGGCGCGTACTGCGGCGACAACAAGGCGAACGGCTCGGAGATCTGCGATCAGGGCTCGTCGAACAGCGCGAGCGCGTACGGCGCGGGCCTCTGCACCACGACCTGCCAGTCCGCGCCGTACTGCGGCGACGCCATCATCGAGTCGGCCCACGGCGAGCAGTGCGACGACGGTGTGAAGAACGGCACCAGCGGCGACAAATGCACCGCGAGCTGCAAGACGCTTGCGTACTGCGGCGACGGCATCAAGAACGGCACCGAGCAGTGCGACTTCGGCACGAACAACAACACCGGCACCTACGGCGGCTGCAAGGCCGACTGCACACTCGCGCCGTACTGCGGCGACGGCGCGAAGAACGGCAGCGAGCAGTGCGACCAGGGCGGCGCGAACTCGCAGAACGCGTACGGCCCGAGCAAGTGCACCACGACCTGCCAGACCGCGCCGTACTGCGGCGACGGCATCATCGAGTCCTCGTTCGGCGAGCAGTGCGACGGCGGAAGCGGGTGCAGCGCGATTTGCACGCAGATCGTGCTGTAGACCGCGATCAGGCGCCGCTTTTAATGGCGCTCCCGCGGCCGACCAGCGGATCCGGCGCAGGTGGCCGCGGGCGCGTTCCAGTCGCAGAGCTGGGTGTCCGTCAGACCACCGCGAGGCGAATGACGGATGGCCCCCATGTCGGCGAGCACGTTGACGGTCATCTGCTGAGCTGCGGGCGTCTCGACATCGAAACAATCGGACTCGCCGGCGGCGCACGGACGAGAGCTGCCCTGTTCACGGAAGACCGCGCCACCCGCCCAGCGGTCGAGCCCGTGCAAGAAGTGCATGGACGCGACGTTGAAAACCTTGGCTCCGTCGTCGGTCTCGTACGCGACCATGGCCGGCAACAATCCGAACTGGATGATCGAGGGGACGTCCGCAACGACCTGTAGATTTTTGGGCGCAGCAATCCTCGAGTCGTGCACTCCGAACTCGTACCCCATGAGCGGCCCGACCTTCACGCCCTCGGTCAGCCGACGAAAGACAGGGTGAGCCGGGGCCTCGATGGTCGGCTCGTACGTATCCCGCAACTTCTCGAAACCGTCGCTGCGCAAACAGGCCTTGTCGACCGTGCCGCACCAGCCCGCGTAGTGAGTGCCAATGAGAGTGTCCTCAGGCTGATCGTGAGGCACTCCCGTCGGGGCCGGGGCAAGGTCACCCCAGGTCTGTCGGAGCTGAGTGGATGCCGCGGCCCCCGACTGCGTGACGCTGAGGCGCGCAGCATTGTACGGGTCGAAGCGCAAGATCCCGTCGCATGTATCGGAGCTGAAGATCGCGAGGTGCTTGCCACTGTCACGCGCGGTCTCGATGGCGTCTCGCATCTCGCGAGTCCAGTACTCGTCGTGGCCGGCGGAGAGAAAAATCCTGCCGCGGTCGAGCGCGTGAGGGTTCTCGTGAAGGTCCATGTTGGAGAGGTAGGTGACGTCGTATCCCTCGCGCTCGAGGAACCGCACCAGGGACACCTCGTAGGAGAAGAAGCCAGCGGAGTAGGGAAAGATGTATCCCGCTGGACTACGCTGGACGCGATTGACAGCCACGTACTGCGGATGGTCGCCGTAGTAGCTCGACCGGTTCGTGGTTCCGTCCCAGTTGTTGTACATGACGTCTGTGAAATCGGAACGCTGATAAATGATGTCCGCCACGCGATCATCCTCGCGCACCGTGAACGTCATGAGCATCGCCTGCGCGGCTTCGTCGAGTCGCACCGCATAAACTCCGGACACCAGATCGGGCGCGAGCGGGATCGGAAGCGTCGCCGGCCATCTCGGGTCGCAGGGGATATCCCAGGTGGAGACCGGTGGAAGCACGCGAGGGGCAGTCATTATTGTGCCCTCATCGATGAGGCGCGCGCCGTTGCCGTCGTACCAGCCCAGTCGATACAGGCGCCACCGCGCGGTACCGGGTACGCTGCTCGAGAGGGCGATATGCACCGTCTCGCCGACGTTGTAGGAGAGCTTGTCCGTGTACCCTTCGATCTCGTGCTTGCTCGCCCACTGCGGATAGGGAATCCACCAGTCCTCTGCGCCGGCGATGGCGTTCTCGATCGTCGTGCGTGTCCGTGGATGAAAGGTGCAGGTGCCGTAGTCACCACCGACGTAAGGACAGCTTCCGTCGGGGCCGAACTTTTCGCAGCCACCAAGGGCAACGGCAAGGGCGACCATCGAAGCGAATGTGAGGTCGAACCCGCGCCTGGAGCCGGACATTGTCTCGGACACTACTCCGCGACGAGCTCCGCCTGCAGCTTGCCTTGAAGTGCGACGAAGGCCGCGGAGACCGAGCGTGTGCTCTTCTTCATCCACTTCGCCAGGTCGGCTGCACTGACGTCGCCGAAGTGTCCCGCGTGCTCCCTGCCATAGAGGCGAGCCACCTTGATCGCAGTAGCCTCGTCCTTCGGGCCCTTGGCCACGTTCCCGACCATCGAGAACTTGTCGCGCACCAGGAAGTCGATCGACTCGCGCTGGGGCAGCTTGACGTCGCGTAGGTAGAAGAAGGTCTCCCTCGGTACATCCTTCCACAGGCTCCGCTCGAGGAGCGCGAGGCGCGAGGCTTCACCGGGTTGCTTCAGACCGAGCTGGTTCGCACCAGGAGGCGTCGCCTGCTTCAGCAGAAAGAGGCGTACTCGCTCGCTCGCTCGATCACGCGCCAGCACCTGGTACTCGATGAGCCCTCCACTACCGCCACCGACCTTGGCGTGCTCGGCAATGTCGAGCACGTCGTATCCCTGCAGCACACGACTGTTCTTCGCAGCATTCGCCACGGCGTCGTACTGGTCCGACGGGGCGCGCAGCTCGTGTTTGAACGACAGCGTCTCCTCGCCGTCGCGCTTCTCGTCCTTCGTGTTCTTCTTCAGCCAGGCGCGCCTGAGCTTGCCCCACTTCGGGCCGGTGACGTCGAGTGGGCCGCGCTCCTTGCCCGTCGCTTCCTCGGCAAAGGCCTTGAACGCCTTGTTCATCAGCCGATGGTTGAATCCGGCCTGGGTCAAGCCGGTTCCGATGCTCACCGCTTCCACGCCTGCGGGCCCGATGCCCGAGTCGTCGAGATCTATGATTGTCTGGATGGAGCGCCTGCGTCCCTTGCTGTCCTCACCGATGCGGACGGTGCCGGTGTTCTCGATGTGGTCATCGAAGCCAATCGGCACGACCTTGCCGGGGAGTGCCTCGGTTCCGACCAGATCTTTGACCATCACACCCAGCAGCCCGGGAAAGGT
>JAYTLP010000377.1:0-7525 GCA_043729375.1 Myxococcales bacterium | reverse complement strand
TCGGCATCGTGTTCGGCGACATCGGGACGAGCCCGCTCTACACCCTCAAGGTCTGTCTCCAGTCGATCGTCGAGCACACGCACAAGGAGCCGACCCGCGCCGACGTGCTCGGCTGCCTCAGCCTCATCTTCTGGGGCATCACTCTCGTCGTCACCGTGAAGTACCTCGCGTTCGTCATGCGCGCCGATCACCACGGCGAGGGCGGCATCTTCGCGCTGCTCGGCATGGTCCCCGCGCGCTTCCGGCCCACCAGCCCGTCGAAGTTCGGCTGGGTGCCGGTCTTCGTCGTGGTCGGTGCGGCGCTGCTCTACGGGGACGGCGCGATCACGCCGGCGATCTCGGTGCTCAGCGCCGTCGAGGGGCTCAAGCTCGCTGCGCCCCGCCTCACCCCGTACACCGTCGGGATCACGTGTGTCATCCTGCTCGCCCTCTTCTCGATCCAGAGCCGCGGCACCGCCACGGTCGGCAGGCTCTTCGGTCCCGTCATGGGCGTGTGGTTCGTGACCATCGCGGTGCTCGGCGGAATCCAGATCGCACACCACCCCAGCGTGCTGTGGGCCGTCTCACCGCTGCACGCGATCCACTACTTCCAGACGCACGGGTTTCGCGGTGCCACGATCCTCGGCGGCGTCGTGCTAGCCGTGACGGGCGGCGAGGCGCTGTACGCGGACATGGGCCATTTCGGTCGCGCGCCGATCCGCCTCGCGTGGATCTTCTTCGTGTGGCCGTCGCTGCTGCTCTGCTACTTCGGCCAGGCGGCGCTCGTGCTCTCGAGCGACACGCCGATCGAGAGCCCGTTCTTCGAGCTCGCGCCACGCGCCCTGCTCGTGCCGCTCGTCATCCTGTCGAGCTTCGCCACGGTGATCGCATCGCAGGCGCTCATCTCCGGTGCGTCCTCGCTCACCCGGCAAGCTGGCCTGCTCGGCTTCATGCCCCGGCTGCGCGTCCTGCACACCTCGCGCCATACCGAGGGGCAGATCTACATGCCGCAGGTGAACTGGTTTCTTGCGGCGGCCTGCATCGTCGTCGTGGTGACCTTCGGCTCCTCGGACCGGCTCGCGTCTGCGTACGGGCTCGCCGTCACGGGCACGATGGCTATAACGTCCATCGTCTTCGGGGTCGTCGCGATCCACTCGATGAGGTGGCGGCCGCTCTTCGTGTACCCGCTCGTCGGGTTCTTCCTCGTGTTCGACATCCCGTTCCTGCTCGCCAACCTCACCAAGTTCATCGACGGGGGCTGGTTCCCCGCGCTCATCGGTGCGGTGCTCACGGGCATGATGCTGCTGTGGGCGCGCGGTCGGCGCATCGTGCACGAGATGGTGCTCGAGGGCGCGTTGCCGATCGACACGGCGCTCCCCGAGCTGCGTCGGCACGTGCTCGCCACCATTCCCGGCACCGCGGTGATGCTCGCGGCCTCCGACCAAGTTGTACCGCCGGTGCTCGTGCAGTTTGCCGAGCGCTTCCACGTGCTGCACGAGCGGATCGTTCTGCTGAACGTGGTCACGGAGCCTGCGCCCTACGTCGAGGAGGAGCGGCGCGGCGAGGTGCGCGTGCTCGACAGCGGCGCGCACTACGTGCGGCTGCACTTCGGCTTCATGGAAATCCAGGACGTCCCGGCGGCGCTCGCCCTCGTTGCCCGCCAGAACGCCATCACGGTGGACTCGGAGCACGTGACGTACTTCGTCCGCCGCGAGAACATCATCGCCGGCCCCGGCGGCCAGATGGGCGTGCTCGCCGAGACCTTGTTCTCCTTCATGCTCCGCAATGCCACGCCCGCCGACAAGGCCTTCGAGCTCCCGCCCCGCTGCGTCGTCGAGCTCGGCTGGCAGATCGACCTGTAGCAACCTCGCGCTACTGCGGCTTGGCCGCGAGGTCGGTGTCCGGCTCGATCTCGGCCTCCTCGCGATGTACCGAGCCCGGGACGAACAGCTCGGGCGCACCGCCGGCGACGCCGCGGCCGACGAGGAGGCCGTGTGCGTCGACGCGCCGGGTGACGAGGTGCTCGGGCTGGTGGAAGGGCGTGGGCTTCTTGCCGTGAAGCTCCGACGCCACGATCTCGAGGGCGATGGCAATGGCCGCGCGCTCCACCTCGCCCCCGCGCGATGGCTTGCTGGTGGCAGCGGCACCGAGCCAGACGGCGACGACCACGTCGGGCGTGTAGAGGCCCACCCAGGTGTCGCCGTTCTCCGTGCCGGTGAGGCCCGCGGATGGACGACCGAGCGGACTGCGCACCGGCTTCGACAGCAGCGAGCCGACGAGGAAAGTGGCCTCCGGCGTGAGCGCAGAGATGCGGGCCTTTGCGGGCAACGGCTGAAGTTTTCCGTCCGGCACCGTGATGGACCTGATGAGCGAGGGCTCGGCGCGGTCGCCGTCGCTGGCCAGCGTCGCCAGAAGCTGCGTCGCATCGACCATCGTGATGGGCGCGCGGCCGTCGCACAGGTCGCCCGCTGTCGGTGTGCCCGGGATGCCCGCCCGGGTGATGACCTCGAGGACGGCCGCGCCGGGCGTACCGGCGGCCAGCAACGAGTCGGCCGCGGCAGCGGGTGAGCGTGCGGTCGCCTCGCGCAGCGTCAGCTTCATGCCGTTCTGCGTGAGCGACGAGACGGCAGTCCACTTGAGCGACATGAGCGCGCTCCCGATGATGAACGGGGCGCGCAGCACGCCGAGCGGGTGCGTCGCGTTGCCCGCGCCGCTCAGCCCGACGAGCTCGTGGCCCGGCAGCCTCATCACCGCCGCGGCAGCGTGCAGCCCCGTCCGGTCGAGGTGCTGGTGCGCGATGGCTTCCAGTATCGTCTTCGTGCGGTCTACCTCGCACGTCGTGACGACTCGTGCACCCATGCGGGCAAGCACCTCCGGCGGGTAGTGCACCCCGAGGCGCTGCACGGCGACCTCGCCACAGGGTGCCGCGAGCGACGGCGTCGTCGCTGGCAGTCGGCCCGGCTCGTCGCGGTCGAGCGCGACGAGCTGCGCCAGCTGCTGCTGGTCCAGCTTGGTGACCGGCTTGCCGAACAGGCCGAGCGCGCCGACCTGCGCGCCGTAGCCACCACCGCCGAACGAGATCTGCTCGAGGTAGATGCCGATCATCTCGGCGCGCGTGAGGCGAAACTCCATGCGGATCGCGACGAGCCAGTCGCGCATCAGGTGGACGATGCCGTGGTCGTCGGGTCCCCAGCGCTCGCGCGTGAGGCTCGAGGCAAGCTTCACCGACAGCGGCGGGGGCAGCTCCTTGTCCGTGAGCCGGGCCCACAACGCGGAGAGCAGCTCGCGCTGACCGATCGTCGGCCGCTCGAGGAACGTCGGGTCGACGTGCTGCACGAGAGCGCGCACGAGCGCGGGCGGCTGCCCCTTCGGACCGAGCAGGAGCCGGCGGGCGCCACCGGTCTCGGCGATGAGCTCGCCGGTGGTCGCGAACACCTGGGTCGTCGCGGGCGGGCGAAAGTCCTCGGCGTGATCGATGCGCGGCAGGTTGCGATCGGTGACGAGTACGATCTCGGCGACGAGGACTGCGAGCGGCACGACGAGGACCGACAGCAGGAGCGCAATCACGATCGGCCAGCGTCGGCGGACTCGCGTCGGTGCCGATGGCCGATAGGTCGACACCATATCGATACGTGGGTCGAGCTCGTCGGGCGCGGACATGGGCCGGCAGATTTTACAGGAAGCGGCAGCGCCGACCCAATTAAGGTGGCCGCCTCCGCGTCAGCGCTCCTTGCCGATGTCGGACAGCGATACGCGGTGGCCCGTGGCGTTGTGCTGCCACGCGTAGAACGCTGCAGCGAGCGCAGAGAGCGGCGCGGCGATCCCCAGCAGCGGGAGCAACAGGAAGTGGGGCAGGATCATCGTGGCGAGCATGCCGAGCAGAACCGCAGGCACGGCGTCCTTGAGAGGCGCTGCGTAGAGCCAGCCGAGCGGGCCGAGAAAGAAGCCCAGCGCCGCAGATGCGACGATGGACTTCTGTTCTGGTGCACCGAGCACGACCGGGCCGCGTCGCGCGAGCGCGCGGGTGGCCACCCGTACCAGCGATGTCTGCGCGCCCGGCAATCCGGTGCGCAGACCGTCGAGCTTCTTCAGATCGCCGACCGACGCGGTGCCCGTACGGCTGCGCTCGGCGCCGACGACCGCCCACTCCAGCTCGCCGATTTCGTCGCTGTCGACCTCCAGCATGCCCGTGCCGACCATCTCGTCGAGCCAGCCCTCCAGCTTCTTGCGCGGCACACCGGTGAGGACCTGCAAGTTGACGCGGTTGAGCGGCACCCGGGTGCCGACCCACAGCTCCAGCACGCGCTGTTCGAAAGCCGCTCTACGCATCTGCTCAGTCCAGACCGAGCTCGGCGAGCGCGCTCTCGTCGAGGCCGAAGAAGTGACCGGTCTCGTGGAGCAGCGTGACGCGCACCTCTTCCTGGAGATCTTCGACACTCGCGGACGCGCGCTCGAGGTTGCGGGTGTAGAGCGTTATCTGCTGGAGCCGAGGCGTGTTGCCTTCAAGATCTTCCGACGGACCGGCGAAGAGCCCGAGCGCGCGCGGGTCGAGGCCCTCTTGCACCTGCGCACGCGTGGGTCGCGACTCGACGACCACTGGCACGCTGGACAGCAGCTCGCTGGCGCGCTCCGGCAGCTCGCCGAGCACGCGCTCGACGAGCTTCTGCATGCGCTCTTCGGACAGCGTCCAGCTCGGCTTTGGCTCCTTGCCGTCGAGGCGGAGCACCTCGGCGAAGCACTTTTCGACCTCCTCCTTCTGACCCCGCTGCTCCGCGACGAGCCCGAGGCCGTAGACGGCATCGGCAATGAGGCTGTCGTCCTCTCCGGGCTTCACCTGGCTCCGCGCGCTCTCGAAGTGGCGCTGCGCATCGGCGAGCGCCTGGGTCGACTCGGCGCCGCTCAGGAGCGCGCCCGCCTGGCGCAGCGCATCGCCCGCGCGCAGGTGGTCGTTCGGCTCCGGCAGGTCGACCGGAGGGAGCTCGACGAGTGCCGCGGCAGCGGCGGCACCGTCGCCCTCGGCCAGCTCGAACTCGGCGCGCGCGAGCAGCGCCTCTACGAACTCCTCCTCCTCCTCGGCGAGGTCGGTCGCTTGCTCGAAGAGGGTGCGCGCCTTGTCGATGTTGCCCTGCGCGTGCTCGAGCTCGGCAAGCGCGATGACCGGCTCGAAAGCGCCGGGGTCCGCATTGCGAGCCGCCGTGTACGCTGCCGTCGCGCCCTGCAGATCGTCCTCGCGCTCCGCGACCGCACCGAGCAGGGTGTGAGCCTCCGCCACGGTGGCGTCGATCGCGATCGTCGCCTTTGCGGACTTCTTGGCGGTGGCGAGGTCGCCCTTCTCCAGCGCCTCGTAGCCGGCCTCGAGGTGGCGGTCGATCTTTGCTTCGTCGTTGTCGCGTGTCATCGGAGTCTCCGTCGCCGTTTTGCGGACGATCTTGCGCTCTGCTACCGTGCGACGATGCATCCCGACCCGCCGCAGCGCAAGGGGACGCTGCCATTCGTCGCGCGCATCGGGCTCGGGCTATCGCTCACGAGCGTGCTCGCCGGCTGTCCGCACCGCTTCGACTCGCGCGCCGACCCCATTCCCACGAGCACTGACCCGACGACGGAGCGCGAGTACCGCGATGCGCGCGCCCGGCTCGATGCGGGGGATGCCGCAGGCGCGGCCACTCTGTACGCGCAGTTTGCCGCGAGACATCCCGACGATCCGCTCACGCGCTCCGCCGTCATCGGCGAGGCGCGCGCCCGGCTCTTGCTCGGAGACAACGAGCAAGCAAAGACGCTGCTCCTGCCGATCGCTCGTGCCGACGAGCCGCTCGACCCGAAGGCCGATCCCGTGCGCGGTCGAGCTCGCTTCTTGCTCGGGGCTGCGCTCGTGCGATCCGGCGAGTACGCGCGCGGTCGTGCGCTGCTGACGTCCTTCTCGGATGTGCCCGCGACGAGCGAGGACGAGATCGAGCTTCACGCCCTGTTCGCCAGCGCGGCGCTCGGGCTGACGGAGTGGTCGAACGCCTTGCTGGAGCTCGGCCGCTTCTGGGACGCAGCGCGTCCCGCCGAGCGTCGCTACATTCTCGGCCGCGCTCGCGAGGCAGCCGACAAGCTCGCGCCGGAAGACGCCGAGCAGCTGTGGCGTGGCGACCACTCCGCGCTGCTGACTGCGTTCGTCGGCCCGCGTATCGCCGAGCAGCGTCGACGGATCGCCGACACCGCGACCGCCGCGCGGATCGAGGCCGACATCGTCTCGGCGCAGAACAAGCTGGGGATCGGGGTGACGCGTGCCTCGGGTGGGGGCGCCCTGAAGAACGCAGTGGGCTGCGTGCTGCCTCTCTCCGGCAAGGCACGCTCGCTCGGCGACCGCGCGCTGCGCGGGGTGCTACTCGGCGCAGAGCTCCTCGGCGGGGGCGGGCAGGGTTCGGTGGCGATCGAGGTGCGTGACAGCGGCTCCGATCCGCAGCGGGCGCGCGAGGCCGTCGAGGAGCTCGCGCAGCTCGGCGTGATGGCCATCATCGGCCCCCCCGACCGCGCGGAGGCTGGCGAGGTCGTCGCGGCCGCCACGCGGTACGGTCTGCCGCTGTTCGCGCTCGGGCCCGACGAAGGTCGTACGTCGGGCGCGCTGTTTCATGTCGCCCGGCCTCGTAGCGACTCCGCGCGCACGGCGGCGCGGCTCGTCGCGGAGGACGGGCTGCGGCGTGTGGCAGTGCTCGCGCCCGACGGTGCATCGGGTCGCGAGCTCGCGCGCGTGTTCATCGAGGCGGCGCGCAGCCGCGGCCTCGAGATCGTCGCGGACATCCGCTTCGGCGAGAGCGCCACGACGTTCGTGAAGGAGGTTAAGCAGGTCGAAGTCGCGCGACCGCAAGCCGTCTTCCTGCCCGCCACCGCGCCGCAGCTGGACCTCGTCGTCCCGCAGCTCGCGTCCTCGGGGATGCTCGCGATGACCAACCTGCACCCGAGCGGTCACGAGGCGAAGCTCTACGCCACCGCAGACGGCCTCTCCGGCAAGAGCCTCGTGCGGAGCGGCAAGTATCTGCAAGGCGCGACGGTGCTGCCACCCTTCTGGATCGACCCTGCCGATCCGCGCGGGCAGGCCTTCCTCGATCGATACCACGAGGCCTACGGCGACGAGCCGTCGGTCCTGGACGCCCTTGCGTACGACGCGGTGCGCTCGCTACGGCTCGTCATCTCGCAGCGTGGCGAGCCGCACGCGTGGAGCGACGTGGGCACCGGCCTGCGCGAGCTCGACGCCGGCGGGCTCACCGGACCGCTCGGTTACACGGGCAACGGCGACCGCAGCGGCGAGGCGGGCGCCTGGGTCGTCGAGGGGTCGACCCTGCGCCCGCGCGGCCTACGTCGCGCGGCGCCGTAGCGAGACGACCAGCAGGGCGAGCAGCGCGGCGAACGCGAGCGTACCGCGAGGGCGTGCGCCCGGCGTGAGCGAGCAGTCGCCGGGGCGACTGCCGCGCAGGTGCCCGCCGAGGCTGCCGCCATCGCCGAGCGCGGCTCCGTCGAGATCAACGGAGGCATCGACGGCCGCATCCCCGGTGCCACCGTCGAT
>JAYTLP010000376.1:0-4350 GCA_043729375.1 Myxococcales bacterium | reverse complement strand
TGGCAACGCCGATGGTCGTCGTTCCGTCGCTGGACGCCCGGCCCGCGGAAGTGGAGCAGGAGCTGTTCGTGGACGGCGGGCCGGTGAAGCTGCACCTGGTCGGGCGCACCGACGTCGGGCTCGTGCGCGAGCACAACGAGGACAACTTCGCGTGCGTGCGCCTGGGAGACGACGTGCGAGACGCGGACGCGCTGTTGCACCACCACCTCGCGGCGCCGGGCACGCTGCTCGTCGTCTGTGACGGTATGGGCGGCGCAGCGGCGGGCGAGGTCGCGTCGACGATGGCAGTCGCAACGCTCCCCGAGGTGATGCGCGGAGACCATGCTCCCTCGCCGCCCGAGGGGACCGTCGACGACGAGCGGTCGACGCTGGCGCGCAAGCTGCGTCACGCGACGGAGGAGGCCAACCGGCGCATCTTTCTCGAGCAGCAGGCCAATCCGGCACGTGCTGGTATGGGCACCACGATGACCGCGGCGCTCCTGCGCGGCGACCAGGCAATCATCGCCCAGGTCGGCGACTCGCGCTGCTACGTCTACCGCGCCGGCAAGCTCGTGCAGTGCACGCGCGACCAGTCGCTCGTCAACCAGCTCCTCGAGACCGGACAGATAACGGTCGAGCAGGCCAAGTACTTCGAGCACTCGAACGTCATCCTTCAGGCGCTCGGCGTGCAGGAGGAGGTCGAGGTCCAGCTCTCGCGCGTGACGCTGCGTCGCGGCGACCGCATCCTGCTCTGCTCGGACGGCCTGGTCGGGGTCATCGCCGACGAGGAGATAGCGGCCGTGCTCGGCTCCATTGCCGATCCGGCCGAGGCGGCGCGGCTGCTCATCGAGCTCGCCAATGGCGCCGGCGGCCCCGACAACATCACGGTCATCGTCGGCTATCTCAGCGGCGCCGGGCTGCTCCAGCCGGGAGACGACGACGGCATCACGTACAGCACCTGGCAGATCGATCCCGCGCCGCCCACGCCGACGGAGGCGCTGGCGCCAGCCCTCGAGCAGGTCGAGCACCTCCCGCTGCCACCGCCCCGCGCAGCGCGCCCCGCCATGTCGAGCATGGAGCTGTTCTCCATGTGCGCGATCATCGGCCTCGTCGCGGGCTCGCTGGTGTTCGGCACCGCGCTCTACAAGCGGGCCGTTCCGTGCGAGGTCCGCGCCACTCGCGCCGGCATGATCGTCATCGCCGATGGCCGCGACTCGGGCGAGCGCACCGTGGAGGGAAGTGTCGCGCTCCGGCTCCGGCCCGGTCGCCACAGCGTCGGGCTCGTGCTTCCGAAGCGCGGCGCGGCAGCTCAAGCCGCGGAGTCGCTGGTGCCGCACCAGGATGTCGACGTCACCGAGGGGCAGTCGTGCGTGGTCTCGTTCGACGAGCCGACCGCGGGGAGTGCGCCCGAGAACGCGCCTTGAAGATCGTCGTCGAGGTGCTCGACGGCGGACGCGCCGGACAGCGTCACACCTTCGACAAGCCGCGCTCCGTTCGCTTCGGCCGCCACCCCGACAACGACGTCGCGTTCGACCCGCAGACCGACCTCGACGCGTCGTCGCGTCACGCCGAGCTGCGGCTCGCGCTGTCGGGCTACCGGCTCTTCGACCTCGGCTCGGCCAACGGCACGCACGTCGATGGCCGACGCGTGGACGAAGAAGGCACGCTCCTC
The DNA here is from genome assembly GCA_043729375.1 of Myxococcales bacterium. GTDB lineage: Bacteria > Myxococcota_A > Polyangia > Palsa-1104 > Palsa-1104 > JBDTCO01. The sequence goes on along the minus strand of JAYTLP010000376.1, from coordinate 2,699 downwards.
GGTGGGCGCAGCGAGGTGCTGTTCGGCACGTCCGGCCCGCGAGTCCGCGTGGAGGTCCTGGGTGCGCAACGAAGCGCGGGTCCCGACACGCACCACGAGGGAGGCCTCGGCGCCGAGCCCGTGTCGGCCGAGCCGGTGCCACGCCGCTACGGTGCAGGGACGGTGGCGGATATGGTCGACGACGCGCTCCGTCGCTCGCAGGCGCGTACGCGGCGGCAGCTCGTCACGCTGGGGCTGTTCTCCGGTGTGCTCGCCGCGGGCGTTGCCACCACAGTGACCATGATGTTGCGCTCCCGGCCCGGGCTCATGCGCCGCCAGCTCTCCTCGCTGGTCGATGCGCAGAAGAGCTCGAGTGACGACGAGCGCGTGCGGCTCCAGCAGAAGATCGACGAGCTCGCGCGGAGGCTCGGGCGTGGGGTCGAGATCCCGCGCAACAACCACGGGGCGGTCTTCTTGCTCGCGTCGCGCGGAGCAGCCGGTGCCGACGGCTTCTGCACCGCGTTTTCGGCCACGCGGCGTCGCCTGCTGACCAACGCGCACTGCGTCCAGCTCGCCGAGGAGCTCACGCGTCGCGGTGACGAGATCGAAGTCATCCCCAACGGCGGCGGACCCGCGCGGCCCGTCGTCGCCTGGCATCGCGCAGCCGACTTCGTCGTCTCGCAGAACCGGATCGGCGCCGACGTCGGCTGGGTCGAGGTGGCCGAGGATATCCCCGTGCAGGTGCAGATCGCCCCGCCCGAGGTGGTGGCTGCCGTCTCCGCAGGCGACGCGATGTCGACGTATGGCTTTCCGGGCCGACTCTCCGACAGCGGCGCACCCGAGGCGACCTACGTCACCGGCGTGATCGGCAGGGTCACCACGCTCGACGGGCGACCGGGAGAGCGGGCCCAGCAGCAGCTCCTGCAGCACAGCGCGTACACGAGCCCCGGCACCTCCGGCAGCCCGCTGTTCGATTCCGAGGGTCGGGTCATCGGCATCAATGCGGGTGGCTACGTGGAGGACAGTGCAGCAGGCCGGGCGCTCCCGGGGTACAACTTCGGGATGCGGATCGATCTCGCGGAAGCTCTACTCAAAGAGGCGGATCAATGAACTGCGTGAAGTGTTCTTCTCCGCTCGACACGGGCGTCCGCTTCTGTGGCGCGTGTGGCTCGCAGCAGCCCGGCGCCGTCGTGCCTCAGGCTGCCGTGAAGACCAACGCGAAGACGATGTTCCAGGGCTCGTCGCCCATCGCTGCGAAGGCGCCGACCGGGCAACAGCCCGTCGTCCGCGCCGACGTCGGCTACGCAGCCACCATAGCGCCGGGCATGATGGACATGCCGGCCGTAGCCCCGCCCGTCCGTCAATCTGGCGCGCAGCCGGTGCGCATCGCGAGCACTGCGCAGCCGGTCCTCACCGAGATCGCCGAGGGCTGGGATGGTGACCTCACGGGCAAGACGCTGAACAATCGCTACCTCGTGGAAGGCAAGCTCGGCGAGGGCGGCTTCGGCTCCGTGTACCGCGCGCGGCAGACGCAGATGAACCGTCAGGTCGCGCTCAAGGTGCTGCACGCGCGCATGGCGAAGGATCCACAGGTCGTCGGTCGCTTCAAGCGCGAGGCGCAGGCCTCGTCGCTGCTCCGCGCTGCGCACACCGTACAGGTCTACGACTTCGACCAGACGCCCGAGGGCGTCATGTATCTGTCGATGGAGATGCTCGAGGGCAAGAGCCTGCACGCCGTCATGGCGGAGGGTCCCATCGAGCCGATGCGCGTCGGGCGCATTCTCGAAGGTGTCTCCGACTCGCTGGACGAGGCGCACCGTCAGGGCATCGTGCACCGCGACATCAAGCCCGAGAACATATTTCTCGAGCCGCGTCCCCAGCCCGACTTCGTGAAGGTGCTCGACTTCGGCATCGCCAAGATCGTCTCGGGCGATGGCCTTGGCTCGCAGCCCGCGCTCACCGCGGTAGGGCAGACGCTCGGCACCCTCGAATACATGTCGCCCGAGCAGCTAATGGGCAAGCAGCTTGACGGTCGCTCCGATCTCTACGCGCTCGGCATCCTGGCGTACGAGATGCTCACCGGCGACCTGCCGTTCCCCGGCAAGACGCCCGGCGAGATCATCACCGGGCACCTCAGGACGATGCCCCCGCCACCGTCGACGAAGGAAGCGGGCATCCCACCTCTGCTGGACCAGATCGTCCTCAAGCTCGTGGCGAAGAACCGCGACGATCGCTATCGGGACACGGCCGATCTCCGGGCCGATCTCCAGCGCCTCGCCACGGGGCAGTCGGCCGCGATGCCCGTCGCGCAGGCCCCCGTCTCGCAGTCCATGCCGGTGCGCATTCCGGGCGTCAGCAATCTGCCCGTGCCGCAGGCCGCACCCATCGGTCAGTCCAGGTCGGTGATGATGATCGCGGTCGGGCTCTTCATCGGCATTGCAGCCGTGCTCGCTGCGCTGTTCATCAAGCGCTGAAAGCCCGTCCCCGTGAGTGAACTGTTGCGGCCGCGCCATCGGACGCACATGGTTGCTCACGTCCTCGCCTCCTCGGTCGCGCCAGCTCAGGTGGCGCTCGGTCGGGCGCGCCGGCCAGCTGCACCCGCTGTCGCGGCCTCACGAATCCTCGATCGACAGACGTGTGCTGGCGTGATCAATTCGCGGCATCGCGAAGACGTTTCGTCCGTGGGATGTCGAGCAGCGCTGGCTCTAGCCACCGTCGAT
>JAYTLP010000375.1:0-5668 GCA_043729375.1 Myxococcales bacterium | reverse complement strand
GCCGGTCCATGGGGAAGGGCGCAACGCGTCGTCGAGCCGTCGCTCGCGGCTCGGACGACGTGCAGCAGCTGACGGCCTCGGTCGCGGCGGTCGCGAAGGCGATCACCAGCGAAGGCGCCATCCTCAAGTCGACGCTCGGTGACTACGGCGTGGAGCGGTCTCAGGTCGCAGATTCGGTCGCGCGCCTCGCCGCCGACGGCGTCGAGCTCGCCGGCCGCTTCCTACGCGTTCCTCTGGAGAAGCAGCTCGATACGCTCCTCTCGTCCTCGCGGATGCTCCCCTTTCGCGAGCTGGCCGTTCATCTTCACGGCGCCTCGAAGCGCGAGGCCGCGGCTGCCGCGCTCGACCTGGTCGCCACGGGCCGCGCCAGGATCGTGGTGCGCTCCACGGAAGTCTTCGTAGCAGCCGCCAGCGCACCGCACCTCGACGAGCGAGATCTCGCGCGCCTCGAGGAAGCAACCGCCGTCCTCGCCAAGGCCGTCAAGCTGGCGAGAAAGCACAACGGGAGCCTCCTTCGCGCCGATGTCGACGAGACGCTTCGCCGCGCGTGGTCGCCCGGACCTGCCGCCGGACGAAGCGGCGCTCGCCCCTCGCCCGCCAACCTGCTCGACGCCATCGACGCGAACCGCGAGACCTCGGGTCTCGCCTCCGTCCCGCGCGTCGTCCGCGCGCTCGGCGGACTGCCCGTGCGCGACGCCGTTCACGCCGAGCTCCTCAAGCACGCTCGCGCCGGTCGCCTCGAGCTCCGGCCCGAGAGCGGTATGGGCCGCCTCACGCCTGACGATGCCGCCCTTTGCCTTCCCGGACCGCAGGGCTCGAAGCTTTCCTGGGTTCGCCGCCTCGAGGAATCACCATGACCAGCATCTCGCCGCCGTCGGGAGTCGCCTCCCCGTTCGAGAACAACCACGCCGATCCGTGGGCGAAGACCTTCATCGACCTCCCGGCGCTGAACAGCAAGGTCACCGACGCGATCACCTCCGCCATTCGCAACGTCCGCTCCGCGGCGCGCAAGAAGGGCAGCGACCTGCGGACGTCGAGCATCCTCGTCCTCGGACCCGCGGGCGCCGGCAAGACGCACCTCTTCACGCGTCTCCGCCACAAGCTCGGACCGAAGGCGGTCTTCGTGCACCTCCGTCCGCTCGTGGGCACGGAGATGACGCCGCGCTATGTCCTCGGGCAGATCGTTCAGCAGCTCGGGTACGAGACCGCGGCGTCGGAGGGCAGCCTGAAGCAGCTCGAGGCGTTGGTTGGCTCGTCACTCGCGCAGCTCGAGGGGGCCAATCCCGAGTTTCCACGAATGTTCGTCGACGAGCTGGCGGGTCTCGAAGAAGCGGATCGCGAGCAGAAGATCGAGGAGGCTGTGGAGAAGCTGCTCGAGCTCCATCAAGAGGCCGACGAGACGTATCTCGGGCGGCTTCTGGCCGCTCCCTTCATGAAGCCCTCCCAGCAGAGAGCCGCGCTTGCGTGGCTGGCCGGGCGCGAGCTCGAAGAATCGCAAATGAAGCGGCTCGGCGTGACCGCGAGCCTTGCCGAAGATCGCATCATCCAGGCGCTCCAGACGCTGGGCACCTTCGCCGCGCCCGGCGCTCCGATCGTGCTCGTCTTCGACCAGCTCGAGAACCTCATGGATGCCGAGTCGAGCGGGGCACGCATTCGAGCCTATGCCAACCTCGTCGCCGAGCTCTTCGACACCATGCGCGGCTACGTGCTCGTCCAGATGGCCCTCGACAGCGAGTGGGAGCAGGCCATTCTTCCGCAGCTCAGCGCGGCCCAGAAGACCCGGCTGGGCGGACACGCCGAGGTCATCGCGCTGCCGACGCCCAGCCAGTCGCGCGAGCTCATCGCGGGTTGGGTGGAGCACCTTCCGAACCGCGCCGAGTCGTTCCCGTGGCCGTTCGGCGAGAAGCGCGTCGCGATCTGGGCCGAGACCCCGGGCATGACGCCGCGCATGCTCATGATCGCGTGCCGTCAGGCGCTCGCGCTCGGGCCTGCCGCTCTCAGCAGCGAAACGATCGTCCCCCCTCCGACGAACCGGAGCAGCGCGCATGATCTCGATGACGGCAGCGACGACACTGCGCTCGCACAGGCGTGGGAAAAGCACTTGATGAGCGCGCGGGCGACGCTCGACGAGGCCGCAGAGGACCGTCGCAGCGCCGACGCCGCCCGACTCGTCGGCGGAATCGCCTGCGCCCTCCGGTTCGCGAAGGGCGTGGCGACGACCCGCGTGGACGCACGCCAGCACATCCAGCTCATGACGCGCCTCGCCGACGATTCGTACGCCATCGCCTTGCTACATCAGACGCACCCTCGCGCCGCGGCGGCAGCGCTGGATCGAGCCGCGGATGCCTTCAGCAAGAACAAGGTGGTCCTCATCCGGGAGCGGTCCATCGAATTTCCGCCAACCTGGAAGAAGGTGCAGGCCGCCGTGGTGGCGCTCGTCCGCAAGGGTGCGCGATGGATCACGCTCGAGCGTGACGACACCGCGAACTTCATTGCGTTGGAGAGCTTTCTGGCGGCGGCGAAGTCGCGCGACCTCGAGGACGCCAGTGGGCGCGCCTTCGACGACAAGGAGGTCGGCGACTGGCTCGCGCGGAGCCTGCGCGTCACCGACTGGCCCCTGGTCGCTACGCTCGCCGGCGCGGCGCCGGACGAAGAAGCGGAGCAGGTCTTCGTCGAAGCCGCCAAGCCGTCTCCGTCGAAGGGCGAAACCGAGGCCGGCGCCAGCCGCGCATCGTCGGATACGGCGACGACCATCAAAATGTGTCTTGGCCAGCTGCGCGTCGCATCGCTGGAACGCCTCGTTCGGGAGGTGGTGCGCGCAAAGCCTGACGCCACGCGGACCGACGTGGTCAGCGCTCTCGAGGCCATGCCCGAGCATGTTCGATGGTTCGGGCGATCGATCGTCGCCGTTCAGGAGGGTCGATGAGCGCGTTCTCCGTCACCGAGGTCCGCAATGCGCTTCGCTGCCCGCGTATCTTCGCGCTGGGTAGGCTGAAGAGCTCGGCGGTCGCGTTTCCGATCGGCTCGTCGTGCCTCGGCGCGTCGTTTCATCGGCTGGTCGACCGGTTCGGCAAGACCGTGGACACGCCGCCTGCGAGCTTCGCCAAGCTGCCGGCAAACACTCCGCTCGACACGATCGATGCGGAGCTCCGAACGTGGCTGGTCGATCTGCTCGCCGACGAGCTCACCGCCGATGCCGCGCTCAGCACGATGCCCGGCGAGGTCGACGACCTCGCCCAGGCGCTGCGCGAGCTGGCTCGTCACCTTGCGGCGCGCCTGCGTCGCTTTGACGACGAACCGGCGAAGGCGCTCCGCCAGCTCGTCCGCGAGAGCGAGCGCTCGGTAGAGTCCACGATGGCCGATGGAAGCGTGGTCCGCGGCACGCTCGACGCGATGTATGCCGACCCGGACGGCTCGCTCGAGGTCATCGAGTACAAGCTCACGGACGAAGCCAACGACACGCTCGATCGGGCGCAGGTGGCCCTCTACGGTCACATGCTCGAGCAGTCGACGGGGCTCAAGGCGAAGCCGGTCGTGCTGCGCTTCATGCCCATGCTGCGCGAGACGTCCCTCTCGGCGAGCGAAGCCTCGGACATCGTCACCCGCACCATCCTTCCGCTCGTGAAGAACATGGCGCGCTGGACGAACGAGCCCGAGAACGCGCCGCCGACGGAACGCCGCGATCTCTGCCCGGCGTGTCCCCTCGCCGAGGTCTGCGCCGAGACGTATCCGGAGCGCGTCGCTCCGCGCGATGACCCCCCAGCGGGCGCCGCCCGTCCCCGCCTCGATCCGGCCGGCGCGATTGGCCCGGCGACGACGTCTCCGATCCTCACGGCATCGAGCTCCGACGAAGACGGACGGAAGCAAGCGGAGCGCCTCCGAGACAGCATCCTCGCCGAGCTGCGCAAACAAGGCATCAATGCCGTGTGCCCGCGGCCGCCCGTGGTGGGCCCGACGCTCTTCGAGATCGAGGTCACGCGTCCGCGTGGCTCGGTGCGCGCGCTCGATCAGGGCGCGGACGACGTGAAGCATCGCCTGGCCAGCGAAGACGGGACCGAGGCGAGCTACGAGCAGCGCGGCGGGCGTCGCCTCTACATCGTGCGCCGACCGGTCCCGCGGAAGGTTCTCTTGTCTCCTCTGCTCGCCGACGCCCACGACTACCTCTCCGAGCAGCCCGGCCGCTTCGTGCTGGGCCAGCGCCCGACCGGTGAGGTCCTCTACGGCGACCTCTCGGACTCCAGCACGCCACACCTCCTCGTGGGCGGCACGACCGGAAGCGGAAAGTCAGTCCTTCTGCGCGCCATCATCGCGAGTCTCGTCCACTACCACGGCCCCTCCGCGATCCGGTTCATCCTGATCGACCCGAAGCGCGTGACCTTCAACGTTCCCTCGTTCCAATCGGCTGTCGCAAGCCACCTCGAAGGTCCGATTGGCTACGACGCCGAGGACGCCATTCCCGTCATCGAGCGCCTCGTGGAAGCGATGGAGGAGCGCTACGAGCTGTTCGCGTCGTCTCACGTCAGCGACATTCGCGAATACAACGAACAGGTCGAGCCAGCCCAGAGGCTGGAGCGAAAGGTGGTCGTCATCGACGAATTCCAAGATCTCACCGCCGAGAAGGCCAACGCAAAACCGTTCTTCGACGGCGTGAAACGCCTTGGCGCGAAGGCGCGCGCCGCGGGCGTGCATCTCATTCTCGCGACGCAGAGGCCGGACAAGGACGTCGTGCCTCCTCTTCTCAAGACCAACCTGGGCGGAAAGATCGCGCTCCGGGTCGCATCGCAAGTGAACTCGCGCATCATCCTCGACGAAGGCGGCGCCGAGAAGCTCCTGGGCAAAGGCGATCTGCTGGCCAACCTTGGGCACGGACTCGTCCGCGCTCAGGCACCGATGGTGGCATGAGCTCGAACCTCGCCGAGCTGCTCGCGACGCCCTTGGTGAGGCTCGCCTTCCCGGCGCGCATGGAGGGGTTCATCAACCGGCGCGGGCTGGTACTCGTGCGCGACTTGGTCGCCATCTCGCCGTCGTCGCTGTTGCTCGAGCCGAATCTCGGCCGCAAGTCCGTGGCCGACGCGCGAAGGCTACTGCGCGGGCATTTGGGAATCAGCTGGGACGCCGCGCGCGAAGGCGCGGTTCCGCAGGAGGCCCGCTCGTCGTATCCCGCACCGCAGGAGACCGTGGCCGAAGAATGGGCGGCTCTCGCAGTCCGTCTCGACGCGCAAACGCTGGCTGCCGACGTGCACGGTCTTCTCGATTTTCCGACCCGTATCCAGACCTTCGCGGCGCGCGAGAAGATCGCGAGCGTCGCCGAGCTCGTCGCTGTTCCCTACGAGGATCTCGCGCGCGCCGACGGCATCGGGGCAGGCACGCTTCGCCGTACCCTCGAGATGCTACGGAGGCTGGTCACGCACGTCGCGCCGGCTCGCCAGGCACCATCCGTCGCTTTGTTCGAGCCGCCGCCGCCACCGCCAGACCCGCTCCCGCCGGGCTCCACCTGGCAAGTGCTCCTGCACCAATCGCTCAGGCGCCTCGACTCGAAAGAGCGCCTGATCGTCACGCAGCGCGCAGGGCTGGCAGGGCCCATTCCCACGCTGTTGGAGCTTGGCGAGTGCTTCGGTGTCTCCCGCGAACGCATTCGTCAGATCGAGTCGAAGGCCCTCGAGCGATT
>JAYTLP010000374.1:0-6021 GCA_043729375.1 Myxococcales bacterium | reverse complement strand
CCGTAGAGCCAGGCCACCGTGTAGGCCGCGTAGATGTCCCAGTGGTCGTTGGGGCGCGACTCGAGCGTGAAGTCGATGCCCTGGTAGTCGCGCCAGTTGGAGCCCGGACGCGAGAACTGGAAGACCTGTTCCTGGACGCCGTTCTTGTAGCCGACGACGCGCGAGCCCGACGGATCCCAGATCTGGTTCTTCTCGAGCGAGTCCCACTGGTTCGCGAAGTGCTTGTACGTGTAGTCGATCTGCACGAGCGAGTTCTTGAAGATCTCGCGGTTGAGCGAGAGCGTGACGGAGTCGACGTGCGGCGTGTTGCCGTTCGGGTCGAGGCGGTACGCGCCGCCGCCGCCCTGGGTGAAGTTGTTCGGCGAGTCGAACTTGCCGGTCGCCGGGTTGTAGAAGTTGACGTTCGTGAGTCCCGTCGGCGTCGCGCTCGCGGCCGGCAGGAGCGACATGACCTCGTTCGAGCGGCCGTAGTTGGCCTTGAAGATCGTCTTCTGGTCACCCGTGAGGTCGACGATGACGCCGAGGCGGGGGCCGACGCCGAAGAGGCTGGAGACGGTCTGCCCGATCGTGTTGCGCGTGTAGCCGTAGTCGAAGCGGATGCCGGGCTCGAGGATGAGGCGCTTGAGCACCGTCCAGCGATCCCGGAGGAAGAAGCCGAACGCGTACCCGAGGCCGGTCTGCGTGGACGGACGCTGGATGACCTGCTGGCTGCAGCCGCTTCCGCTGGAAGGGTTGCCGGTCGTCGGGTCGATCTTGCAAAGGCCGCCCTCGAGCGCGCCGCCACCGGCGTCGTTGTAGACCGCGCCGCCGGCCGTGTAGCTGTTGTTCGACCAGCGCACGAGGCGGTTCTGGAGGCCGATCTTGATGTCGTGCGCACCGCCGCCCTTGGCGCGGATCGAGTACGAGGGATCGAACTGGAACGTGTAGCGCCGATCGTCCTGCACGCGCCCGCCCTGGTACCAGCTCGACGAATCGTCCTGGTTGATGTGCTTGGCTGCGTTCGGGTCGTAGGTGTTGGCCTCCGCCGAGTACGGATTCGCCACGTGGCCAACGGTGCCGAGGATGCCCGTGGGACCCGCGTAGATGCGGTTGAACTGGAAGCCGGTCGAGATGTCGAACTGCTGCTTCTCGGTGATGAAGTAGTTGTACAGGACGGTGACCAGCGCGCCGCCCTGGTTCTGCCCGTCCTCGGTGACGGGCAGGCCGCCCGGATCGTGGTTGTAGTTGCGGATGAACTCCGGATCACCCGAGAGCGAGAGCGTGATGCGGTGCTTGTCCGACGGCGCCCAGGTGAGCTTGAGGCGGGCGAGGAACGTGCTGCGCGTGTCGGGCACGAGGCTGACGTTGAGCGGCTCTGCGGCGACCGTCGAGCTCTGGTTGTTCGAGTACTGGAAGTTGAGGTTGAACCAGAGCTTGTGCTTGATGAGCGGTCCGCTGACACCGAGGACGGCCTGGTAGCCCTGGTTGATGGTCTTCGGGGTCGGGTCGGCGATGCGCAGCCCGTTGTACAGCGCGCTGCCGTAGCGGTTGCCGGAGGAGAACTTCGCGTTGTTGATGAAGAGGCGCGCCGAGGCGTGCCACTCGTCGGAGCCGCCCGCCGTGACGACGTTGATGACGCCGCCGAGCGAGTTGTACTCCGCGTCCATGGCGCCGGTGAGGACCTGCACGGAGGCGATGGAGTCGAAGTTGATGTTCGCCGAGAACGTGCCGGTGACCGGGTCGGTGATGTCGAGACCGTCGATGATGTAGCGCGTCTGGATGTAGCTCGCGCCCTTGATCTCGGGGTTGCCGTTGCCGGAGACGTCGGTGACGGACGCGACCTGCTGGATGATGTCCTGGTAGCTGCGGCCGGTGGCGACGCGCGACATCTGGTCCTGCGTGATGACCGTACCCGTCGAAGAATCGTCGGGACGCGTCATGCGGCGCGACTCCTCGACGACCGTCTCGGCCTGCTCGGCGAGCTCCGCGGACCACTGCACGTCGAGTGGATACGCCTCGCCCTGCCGGATGATGATGGTCTTGCGGATGGGCTTCACGCCCGCGTAGCTGATCTCGACGACGTACTTGCCGGGCGGGAGCTCGAAGATCTCGAACGTGCCGTCGTCGGCCGTCGCCGTGGTGCGCGCATTGCCGATGAGGGCCGGGCCGGACACACGGATCTGCGCGCCGGGGACCGGCGCCTGCGTCTGCGCCTCGAGGACGTCACCGCGGAGACGACCGTTGGTCTCGACGGCTGCAAAGGCTGCGCGCGGGATGCTCGTGGTTGCTGTCCCGAGGAGGGCGGCCGCGAGCGTGAGCCGCCGGCCGTAACGATTGATCCTGTTCATTGGGTCACCTGGATGCACCAGACGTACGTCATCTGGTCGACGGCAGTGGACATGTCGATGTCAGAGATCCTCGACTCGGGAGCCGTCGGATCCTTCGGCACGAACGAGAACACCTGGCAGAGCGGCGAGAAGCCGTTCTTCGTGTCGCCCTTGACGGCCGTGATGAGGTCGAAGCCGTCCCCGAGCGCGCCGTTGTGCACGATGACGTTGTTGCCGTCCTGGTCGACGCCGGGGTGGTCGGTCGGGAAGTAGATCGGCTGCGCCGACATCTGCACGACCTGCTGGGTCTGGCCAGCCATGTCCATGACGGAGACGGAGTTGACCGGGATCCGCCCGCCGTCGAGCCACGCGACGAGGTAGCGGTTGTACCAGCCGAACTTCTGCGGACCCAGGCCCGTGACCGGGTCGGTCGAGCCATCGGCAAAGCGAACGTCGATGCTCGGATCGATGACGGGGCGCGCATAGAACACGCCGTCCGTCGGGATGCCGGTCGCGTGCGCGCCCGTCTCGTTCGGCGTCGCCGACGGCTTGAGGCCGCTCGGGAATGTGACGTCCTTGTGCTTGACGAGGTGGTCCTCGCTCTTGACCGCCTGACACGGCAGGCCGTTCGACTGCACCCTCACGTCGGCAACGACGGGCTGGTAGCCGGGGAACTGCTTCTTGTCGGGCAAAGCGACGAAGATGTTGCCCTGCTGGTCGTAGCGGACGTCGTCGCGCTGCTGATCGTAGAGGTAGTTCTTCGGAGCCACGCAGGACGTCGAACCGTCCTCGTCGAAATCGTAGGCAACCGGAACCGTGAGCACGCCGTCTACAGCTAGCGAGAGATCGCCGCTGGAAGGAAACTTCAAATACCCGACCGCCGAGCCGTCCGTTGCCGTTGCCGTCGCAGGCAGCAGCGTCGCGGAGCCCGGCTTGTTCGGATTACCACCCGTGCCCAGGTACGCGGCCATGAAGTTCACCGGGTCCACCGCGCCGGCGCTGCTGTCACCTTTGAACCGATAGTACGGATTGCACGCGCCGAGCGTCATCGCTGCAGCCGTGAGCGGGAGCCACTGCCTCCACATGGAACGACCTCCTGGTGTTGTGTAAAAAAGACGAGATACGAAAGTTCGAACTCGAGGGAATAAAGAGGCGCGACACTAAGCGCGCCTCGCAGGACTGCGCAACAACAAACGAAACTCGGCGTGATGGAATCGTGAGCACGCACACGAACCGGCCGAAACTGCGACGTATCGTCGCGGGGCGTGCGCGTCAGCGGTGGAAGCGGCTGACCGCACCTGCGTCACCGAGCTCGGCGCGTCGAGCTCGACCCGCCGGCCGCGTCACCTCGTGGATCCGCCTCGCCCCCGGCTGGCGGCTGAAGCCACGAGGCCGCGAGAATGCGCTGCTCCGACGAGGAGTGAGCGGAGAAAGTTCGTGCGCGCGAGCCTGCAACGCAGCCCTCGCGCGCACGAGCTTCACCTCACGGCCACGTGCGAATGCAAAAAGGAGGCAAAACGCCAGGACGCTGAACGGGTCAGGCTGGCCTGGCGCGACCGTCGTTGCCCGGCGCGCCAGACGCCCGAAAAATCGAGTCGAGGGTGCTAGTCCTTCGTCATGATGCCGAGCGTCTTGGCGCCCGCACCACGGACGGTGTCCATGACGTGGACCACTTCGCCGTAGTCGGCCTCGTCGTCGATGTCGAAGAAGACGAGCTTGTCGGCACGGGCGGCCATGAGGTCGTGGATGCGCTCACCGAGCCCGGACGCCTCGATGGGCTCCTGGTTGACCGTGATCTTGTTCTCGCGCGTGACGGCGACGATGCACTGATCGCTGACGGTGGGCGTGGCGATCTGCACGTCGGCCTTCTCGGGGACCACGAGCGAGAGCTCCTTCAGCATGGTCGGCGTCATGACCATGAAGATGATGAGGAGCACGAGCACGACGTCGACGAGCGGCGTGATGTTGATGTCGGCGCGGACGCCCGTGCCGCCGGAGCTGAACGCCATTACTTCTGCTCCTCGGTCTGCATGCTGACCATGCTCGCGCCCGCGTTGTGGATCTGCTGCAGCACGTAGCGGACCTGCCCGTACTTGAGGCTCTTGTCGGCGCGCACGAACGCGGGGCGTGCGCCGTCGTGCAGCTCCTTCTTCACGCGCGCGATGAGCGCCTCCTGGTCGGCCACCGCGATGGCCCTGGCATCCTTGCCGACGCCCGGCGTGTCGCCGACCCGATCGGTGTCGATGTAGATGCCGCTGTTGTTGACGCTGACGATGAGCTGCTCGCCGGTGTCCTGCTTCTGATCGTGGTGCACCGTCTCGGGCAGCGTGATCTGCACGCCGCGGTGGAGCATGGGCGTCACGACCATGAAGATGATGAGGAGCACGAGCACGACGTCGACGAGCGGCGTCACGTTGATCTCCGAGCGCGTGGCGCCCGACGTCACCGACGAGGGTCGTCGGTGATGGATCTTGTGCTTCTTCTTCTTGGTCGGGGGGATCACGGCGCTACTTCTTCCGACCCTCGCGGAGCACGAAGCTGAGAAGCTCGGACGAGATGTCGTTCATGTCGACGACGAATGCCTCGATCGAGTTGGTGTAAAAGTTGAACATCATGACGGCCGGGATGGCGACGAGGAGGCCGGTCGCCGTGGTGAACAGGGCCTCGGAGATGCCGGACGACACCGCGCCGAGGCCGCCTGCGCCGGACGACGCCATGGAGCGGAAGGCGTTGATGATGCCGATGACGGTGCCGAAGAGGCCGATGAACGGCGCGGCAGACGAGATGGACGCGAGGCCACCGAGGCCGCGCTTGAGGCTTGCGACCTCGCGCTCCTTCACGCGATCGATGGCGCGGTTGACGGCATCGACGATGTCGAAGTCGTCGAGCTCGTCCGGACCGGCCTGCTGGATCGCGGTGAGGCTCTCCTGGTACTCGCCCAGCGCGGCGTCGACGACCTTCGCGACCGGGCTCGCGGTCGCGGTCTTCGCGAGGTTGCGCGCGCCTGCGATGTCGCGGCTCTTGAGGAAGCCCGGCAGCGCGCGGACGAAGGCGTCCGTCTGGCTGCGCGCCTTCGCGAAGACGATCGCACGGTCGATCATGACCCACAGCGAGTACACGGACATGATGACGAGGACGGCGACGACGGCCTTGTCGAGGCCGCCCATGTGCTGCCACATCTCGAGGATATTGAAAGACTGCATGGCTGAGCTGGCTCCTAGTTGATCTTGAAGGCGAAGGGCTTCGCGAAGCACACCGGCAGAGGCTGGGGCTTGTACTTCCACGTCGATCTGATCTGCTGGATGATCGAGCTGTCCTGTTGCGGGATGGACGTCATCGTCGAGACGTCGGAGATGCTGCCGTCGTTGGCGATGCACACCTTGTACATGCCCTTGACGACGGACCCCTTGTGCTGCTCCTTGAAGTCGTCGGAGAGGTGCGGGTCCGGCGCGTTGAGCACGGAGGCCATGAGTGTGAAGCCGGCGACCATCTTGCCGCTGGGCCTGGCATTGAGGTCGGTGCCCGTCCCGCCGATGGTGCCTCCGACGACGCCACCGACTGTGCCGCCCTTCACTCCGCCCTTCACGCCCCCCTCGACGCCGCCCTCTTCGCCGTTGTCGTCGTCCTTCTCGGGAGGCTTGTCGTCCTCCTTCTTCGGCTGGACGAGCGTGGGCTTGGTCGGCACGACGATGTTGGTCGGGACGATCTTGTGCTC
>JAYTLP010000373.1:0-21642 GCA_043729375.1 Myxococcales bacterium | reverse complement strand
CGCGGTGCCGCGCAGAGCCTGCGCATCGGACCGCGCACGAGGCACGAGCGAAGCGGAGTGCAGACCACCAGCTCCGTACCGGAGCAAATCCAACTCGCGCGAGCAACGCGCGGAGGGAGGGGAGGCTCGTCGGGCTCTGCCCGATGAGGGGAGGCGGGTAGGCCTCCCGTGAAGTGGTGGGGCGTGCAGGGATTGAACCTGCGACTTCCTCCGTGTGAAGGAGGCACTCTACCGCTGAGTTAACGCCCCGAAGCGAGAGCTACGTAACACGGGATTTGGCGCGCGATCAACAGATCTTCAGGTCGCGGCGGGTGCTGCGCGGGCGCTGCCGTCGTCTGCGAGATCCTGCGCGATGCGCGCGTCGGCGTCGATCTTGAGCGCGATGACCGCGGCGCGGGTGCGCTCGATGAGCGCGTCGAGATCGGTCTCGTCGAGGCCCGCGGTGGGGATGGGGTTGCCGACGACGACCTTCATCGGCGTACGCTCCTCGGAGAACTTCCACGAGTGCTTCGGGATCGCATTCATCGTGCCCCCGAGGCCGACGGGCAAGATGTCGAAGCCGCCCGATATCGCGAGCCGGAAGGCGCCCGGCTTGAACGGCTTCACGACGCCGTCGAGACTGCGTGTGCCCTCGGAGAAGAAGAGCACCGAGACGCCGCGATCGAGGTACCAGCGCGCGCGATCCATCGCCACGACGACCGAGTCCTTGCGACCGCGACGCAGCGGGATGTAGCCGGCGTGGAACATGAACCAGCCCATGAAGGGGATGAAGAAGTTGGACGCCTTCGAGATCCACTTGAAGTGCATATCGAGGTGATACATCGCCATGATGTCGCTCACGGCCTGGTGGTTCGAGACGACGACCAGCGCGCGCCCGCGGGGGATGCGCTCCTGCCCGATGACATCACAGCTCCACCGGGTGTTGAGGAAGAACATCATCCGGCCCCAGCGCGTGGCGTACCAGTGACCGATGGCGCGCAGTGGGTCGAACACGGCAGTCAGCAAGAATACGGGCGCCCCGACGAAATACATCAGCGCCGTGATCGACGCGATGCAGGACCAGATGACGAATGATCGGAGCGCCTGGAGCACGGACCCTCCCGGGGGAGAGCTACTTCTTCTGCGCCGCCGCGCGCTTCTTGGCCATTTCGGCCTCGATGGCCTCGCCGGCCTGCGCCTTCTGCTCGAGCTTGGCGGTCGGCGACTGGAAGACGACGTTCTTGTCGTCCGTCATGTTGTTGAACACGAGGAGGCCGTCCGAGGAGCCGAAGCCCGTCGGTGAGTTGATGTTGAAGCTGCCGGCGACCTCGTACTGCTTGCCGACGGTGAGCACGGGCGGCTTCTGCTTCGGCGCCAGGTAGTCGACGACCATGAGCGCCTTCTCCTTCTTGGTGTCGGGCTTGTCCCCCATGAAGAAGTGCGGCTGGTCGCAGGCCTTGCACGTCTGGCCCTTCGGGCAGACGGGGCAGACGTAGACCTCGAGAAGATAGCCCTTCACCTTCACGTCCTTGGTCAGCGTCGTGGCCTTGTCCTTGCGCACGCCGTATATTGAATAGACACCCTCGGGCGTCTTGATCGGCACGTCGGGCGGCAGGAACGCCGGCTGCGGCGGGAGATCGACCTTGATCGGCAGGAGCGCGTTGGATGGCTCCGCGCCGAGCGACGCACCCGAGCCACCCCCCGAGCAGGCGGCGATACCGAGGCCGAAGACGAGAGCCGGCAAGAGAGCAGACGGAAGCGCGAAGGGGTGTCGCATGGCCAGCGGTCTTACCATGGCGCGCGATCCGAGCCAAGCCGCTCCGGTGTAAGCTGCAGGCGTGGAGCGCTTCGTCGCCGTCGCCATCGTGATCGTGACGCTGACGAGCTGTGGGCCGAAGACGCGGCCGAGCGCAGCGATGCTCGTGGAGTGCCCGCCTCTGGGTTGTCCCATCGACGAGCGAAGGCCGCTCGATGGCGGGACCATCCGCGTGCACGCCGACGCCGAGCCGGCGGGGCTGTGCGACCTCGTGAACCACGAGGCGTGGGTTCGCTCGATCACCGAGAACCAGGTGATGGAGACGCTGTTCGAGCAGGCGCAGGACGGAGCGCTCCACCCGCGCCTCGCAAGGAGCTGGCGCTGGGAAGGCAGGAAGCTCGTCGTCTCCTTGAGGAACGACGTGCGCTTCTCCGACGGTGCGCCCTTCAGCTCGGACGACGTCGCATTCACGCTGGGGCGCGCACGGGACCCTTTGCTCGGCGCCGATCAACGCAGCGACCTCGGGCCCATCACCGCGATCGCCGTGCTCGACGCGAACACAGTGGAGCTCACGGTTCCGGGCCCAGCGCCGTTTCTCCTGCAGGCGCTCGCGCACATCGCGATGTACCCGCATCACCTGCTCGACCGCGCCGACCTTCGCACCACGCCGTTCTGTCGTGCACCCGTCGGCACCGGGCCGTATCGCGTCGCGAGCTGGCGGAGCGGCACCGCTGTCGCGCTGCAGCGGGTCGAGCGATACTGGGGCCCGCGCCCGCATCTCGACGGGATCGAGTACGACTTCGTCCGTGATCGCCAGGCGGCCTACCTGCTGTACGAGCGAGGTCAGCTGGACGTGCTGAACCGCCTCCCGCGCGAGCACGGGCTGCTGCCGGGCCATCGCATCTACCGCTACACACCGCGCGCGTTCTTCTTCGCGCTGTGGAACACGCGCCGGCCCGCGCTCGCCGACGCGGCCACGCGGGTGGAGCTCGGTCACCTCTTCGACGTGCCGCGCTTCGTTGCGGCTGCCTTCGATGGTCACGCGCGTCCGCACAGTGGGCCTTACCTCGAGAGCACACCTTCGTACGACGGCAAGGTGGCGCCCTGGGCGTACGAGCCGGCCCTCGCGCGTCCGCTCGGTGCGCGCCTCAAGAAGCTCACGTTCCTGACGACCGTCGGGTCGCCTGCGGTCGATCAGCTCGCCACCCTGCTCGAGGAAGATCTGCGTCGCATCGGCGTCGAGCTCGTCATCGAACGCCTCGACTTCGCGCGCGTGCTGGAGCGCTTGAGACGCCACGACTTCGACGTGACCGCGCTCCAGCTCACGCTCGCGCAGGAGCAGGACAACTTCGGGCTGTTCCACTCGAGCGCGGTCGACGAGCAGAACTGGGGCGGCTACGCGGACCCCGACACCGACGCGCTGCTCGTGCGCATCCGGGCCACCGAGGACCCCGCCGCACGCCACGCGCTCGATCGCGAGCTGCATCGCCTCCTGCACGCGCGCGGGCCCATGACGTTCCTGGTCGCGCCCGAGCTCGAGACCGCGGTCGCACCGGGCTGGGGAGGCGTGCGTCCGTCCGCGGACGGCCTCGACCTCGCGCACGCGTTCCGGGTCGCCCCTTGAAGCGTGTGCTCGGCGCCGTCGCGTCATTCGTGCTGGTGGGCGTCATGACGTTCGCGCTGCTCGAGCTCGTGCCAGGGGACGTGAGCGCGCAGCGGCTCGGGGTCGGCTCGAGTGCTGCCGCGCGCGCATCGCTCCGTGAAGCACTCGGGCTCTCGGGCCCAGTCGCCGCGCGCGGGCTCCGCTACCTCGCGCACATCGCGCGCTTCGATCTCGGGCGCTCGCTCGTCGACGGTCGTGAGGTTCGCGAGAAGATCGCCGAGCGCCTGCCGGCGAGCGTGCTCCTTGCCGTGGTCACGCTGCTGATGACCTGGTGCGTCGCGCTGCCGCTCGCGGTGTGGAGGCGGAAGCTCCTCGTTCTCACGCTCGTCTACGCGATACCACTGCCCACGCTGTGCCTCGGCCTGCTCACACTCGGCGCGCCGTACGGCGCGTCCACAGGTGCGCTCGTGTGTGCGGCGCTGGCGCTGCTGCCGCTCACCGTGCCGCGCACGCACGCCCAGGTTGCGCGTGCGCTCGACGAGGCGTGGCGCAGCGACGCCCTGCTGACCTTGTGGGCGGCGGGGGCCCCACCTGGACGGCTCCTGCGCGCAGCGCTCCGGACGCACGCGCTGCGGCTCGTCACGCTCGTTGCGCTGCAGTTCCCGGCGCTGCTGTCGGGTGTCGTGCTCGTCGAGTCGATCTTCGGCCTGCCCGGTCTCGGCCTGCTCGCGTTCGACGCGCTGGCGGCACGCGACGTGCCCACACTGCTCGGGCTCGTGCTCGTCGGAGCGGCCATCACCATCGGCTGCACGCTCGGGGTGGATCTCGTTGCCGCGCGTCTTGATCCGCGGCTCGCCGATGAGACGTAGCATCGGCGTCGCGCTGCTGCTGCTGGTGGCGCTCGTCGCCGCGGCGGCGGATCTCGTCGCCTCCGACCTGCCACTCTTCTGTGTCTTCGATGGCCAGACCTACGTGTTGCCGTGCCTGACGCGGCCCGCCGCGCTGGTCGGACTCGATCAGCAGGCGCTCGCGAAGCGTGCGACGTCGTTCATCGGGACGCCCATCCCGTACGGCCCGACCGCACAGCGTCCAGGCGGCACGCTCGCGCCGCTCGCGCCGCCTTGTCGCGCGCACCTCCTCGGCACGGACGATCGTGGCCGCGACGTCGCCGCACGCCTCGCTCATGGCGCGCGTGTCGCGTGCGTCGTCGGGCCGCTGGCCGTGCTGCTCTACCTCGCGCTCGGTGCGCTGGTCGGCATCGCCTGCGCCGCGCGCCGGTGGCTCGATATGCTGCTCGCACGGATCATCGAGGCCTCGCTGTCGATCCCGGCGCTGCTCCTCGTGCTGGCGGTGCAGGGTCTGCGCGGGAACGGGTCCGCGGTGCAGCTAGCGCTCGCAATCGCGCTGGCGGAGTGGCCGGTGGCTGCGCGGCTCACGCGTGCCGAGGCGCTGCGCGTCGTCGCTTCCCCGCACGTGCTCGCAGCGCGGGGGCTGGGTGCGAGCGCAGCACGCATCGCGTGGCACCACGTGCTCCCGCTCGCCCTCGGACCCGCGCGCGCGCTCGCCGCGTTCGGGCTGGGGCAGGCCGTGCTCTTCGAGGCCGCGCTCGGCGTGCTGGGCTTCGGCGTCGCCCCCCCGACCGCGTCGTGGGGCGAGCTCCTCGCGCAGGCGTTGCAGCACCCGCGCTGGTGGTTGGTACTACCGCCATCCCTGTCGATCGCGGCGGTGGTGCTTGGCGCGCGACTCTCGGTGGACGACGACCCTACAGCTTCTCGATCTTGACCGTCCCGTCGAGCTTCTCGTCCTCGGGGAGCACCAGCTCTTCGAGCGCAGCGCGCAGCGCGGCGCGGGTGCGACGAGACGTCGCCTCTTGCTCCGTGGCAAACGTGGTGTGCGGAGGACGGGGGGGTGCCGGCGGTCGCATGTGACGACCTCTTCACGCAACGCGCATGCCGCGGCCGATCACGTGTGCAGCTACCACTTTCCGGCCGGTTGCGCGCGCACCCGGCGCGATACTCGCCGGCTCCCTGTCACGCTGGCGGCTGGATCCGTCGGCGTCAGGCGCTGCGTCGTCGCAGCAAGAGCGCCGCTGTTGCAAAGAGCACGATCGTGAGCCCGCGCGGCAAGTTGCCGCGGCCCCCGAGGGCGCAGCCCTTGCCGTAGCCGGAGATCTTCGCGGCCTTGCAGGTCGTCGGTGCGCTGGCGAGCGGATACGCAGCACAGATTCCTGCGATGTCGTCGGCTTCCGGCGTGCGCTTCTTGGTCTCGCCCGGCGTCGCGCTGTTGTACATGGTGGCGTTCGCGATCTTTTCGATCTCCGCCCCCGGTAGCCCCGACAGGCCGGTGCACGCAGGCGGCGCTACTCCCGTGTCGTCGACCTCCCAGCTCGGCGTCGACGCGTCCTTGCACGTGTGGTCGAGTCCCTGCAGGTGCCCGAGCTCGTGCACGAGCGTGTTCTCGAAGTCGGCGACCGAGGTACCGTCGCGGGCGGGCATCGACAGCGGTGCAGTGGGGTTCACGACCTGGAACGTGAAGTCGATGTTGTTGAGCTCGACATCGGTGTCGAGGAGCGCGCCGTCGTCGCTCGCGCCCTTCTGGTCGACGTAGAAGACAGTCGTGATGGCCGCGGCAACCTTGGAGTAGCAAACGTCCTTGGACTGGCTGTCGTTCGGGTGACACCACTCGTCGGTGCGGAACTTGATGACGTTGAGGCCATCGTAGTGCGCCTCGACTGGCGCGGGAACGACGTAGGTGAGCGTGAGGTAGGAGCAGCTCTGGGTGGCACCGCGCCAGGCCTGCATGGAGGCCTGGATCGTCGCGAAGGTGACCTCGTTCGCGAGATCGGGGCTGCCGGCGGAGTCGGGTTGCACGATCGCGCAGCTCGAGCGCCACGAGGTCGGGGTGCCGTTCGGCGTGCGCGAGCGGACGTAGGCCTGCGCGGGTGATGCGCCGAGCAGCAGTGCCGTCACGAGGAGGCGCTTCACTTGGCGGGCCGCGCGGCTGCGAAGCGACGCACCGCGACCTCGAGCTGGTCGATGGTATCGATGTTCGCGAGCGTCGCTTCGTCAATGGTGGGCGGCCGGACGAAGTGCACGCTCGAGAGGTTTCGCCGTAGCTTCTTCTGTCCACCGACCGTCGCGACGTCCACCTTGCCCTGCGTCATGCCGACGATGTAGCGCGCGGAGCCGCGATGCTCGAGGAACACCACGACCTCGTCGCCGACGGAGAGCTCGGGTGCGCCGTAGACCATCATGCCGACGCCGTCGACGCTGCCGCCTTCGCGGCGAACCACGATGTCCTGCCCGATGGCCATGCTGCCCGACAGCACTCGCTCCACGTGCAGCGTTGCGTCGGTGTAGATGGCGTCGTGAGCGGAAGACCAGGCGGCCTTGGTCGACGTGACGTGACCGGCCACGACGTCTTCGGCGCGGTCGGTGAGGCCCTTCAGGTCGAGCGGTACCATCGTGGTCGCGCTGGCGAATCCACAGACGAGACTGCTGACGAGACCTGCCACGAGAAGAGCCCGAGCGCGGTTCATGATGGTGAAGGCTAGCACGTCGTTTGACCGCCTCCACGCAGGCTGGTACGACCTGTTCCCCATGTCGACTCCCGTTCGCGTTCGCATCGCGCCGTCACCGACGGGCGATCCGCACGTCGGCACCGCCTACATCGCGCTGTTCAACTACGTCTTCGCCAAGAAGCACGGGGGCCAGTTCGTACTTCGAATAGAGGACACCGATCGTACGCGCTCGACGAAGGAGAGCGAGGACGCGATCCTCCGCGCGCTGTCGTGGGTCGGCCTGCCATGGGACGAGGGCCCCGACATCGGCGGTCCGTACGGCCCTTATCGACAGTCGGAGCGCAGCGCGATCTACGCCGAGCATGCGCAGAAGCTCGTCGACAGGGGCGCGGCGTATCCGTGCTTTTGCACCGAGGCACGCCTCGAAGCGCTCCGGGCCGCGCAGCGCGCCGAGAAGAAGCCGCCCGGCTACGATGGGCTGTGCCGCCGCCTTCCGCGCGACGAGGCAACCCGCCGGGCCGAGGCGAACGAGACGCACGTCGTTCGCCTCGCGATGCCGAAGGAAGGCGAGACCGTCATCGAGGACGGTCTGCGCGGCAAGGTTACTTTCGAGAACATCCAGGTCGACGACCAGGTGCTGCTCAAGTCCGACGGCTT
The DNA here is from genome assembly GCA_043729375.1 of Myxococcales bacterium. Taxonomy (GTDB): domain Bacteria; phylum Myxococcota_A; class Polyangia; order Palsa-1104; family Palsa-1104; genus JBDTCO01. The sequence goes on along the minus strand of JAYTLP010000373.1, from coordinate 14,127 downwards.
CCCGACCTACCACCTTGCGAACGTCGTCGATGATCACCTGATGAAGATCAGCCACGTCGTGCGCGCAGAGGAGTGGATCAGCTCCACGCCGAAGCACCTCGCGTTGTACGCCGCGTTCGGCTGGGAGCCGCCGAAGTTCTTCCATATGCCCCTGCTCCGGAACGCGGACAAGTCGAAGATCTCGAAGCGCAAGAATCCCGTCTCGCTCGACTACTACCGCGACGCGGGCTTCTTGCCCGAGGCGCTCTTGAACTTCCTCGGGCTGCTCGGCTTCTCCATCGGCGACAACCGCGAGAAATTCACGCTCGACGAGATGATTGCAGCGTTCGACTGGTCCAAGGTGTCGCCCGGCGGTCCGGTGTTCGACCTCGAGAAGCTCTCGTGGCTGAACGGTATCTACATCCGAGACCTGTCACCCGAGGGGCTCATCCAGCGGATCCGCAACTGGCGCCTCTCCGACGAGATGCTGCGTCGCCTGGTGCCGCTCGTGCACGAGCGCATCCGCCGGCTCGACGACTTCATCCCGGCCATCGAGTACTTCCTCGCCGGCGATCTCGATTACACGCACGTGCTCGCCGACCTCGTGCCGAAGACGCGCGACGCTGCCGCCACCGCGGAGGTGCTCGTCGGCCTCGTCGAGGAGCTCGATCTCGCGAGCGGTTACAGCGTCGCCACGATCGAGCCGATCGTGCGTGCGTACACCGAGAAGATCGATTGGAAGACGAAGGAGCTCTTCATGGCATTGCGCGTGGCCATCACCGGCCGCACCGCCGCGCCGCCGCTGTTCGACACGATGGAAGTGCTCGGCAAGGAGCTCGTGCGTCGTCGCCTGCGGACCGCTGCGCAGCGCCTGTTGCAGAAGAAATAGTGCTCGGACGCCTCCTCGGCGTCTGGGAGGCGGTCGCGCCGGAGCCGCGGGAGCGCTTCGACTGGCGCGTGCCCGGCGCGCTCGTGATGTGCGCGCTGGTGCTTGTCTTCGAGGAGTACGCAGGGGACCGCGACGTGTTCTCGAGCCTGTTCGCGCAGCACGCGCTGCACCCCGACTACGAGCTGTGGAGCTACCTGTGGTGGGCGGGTAGCAAGCTCGTCGGCTACGGAGTGGTGCCGCTGCTGGCGCTACGCATCGCGCGCGTGCCGTGGCAGGAGGCATACCTCGGCCTCGGCGATCTTCGCGCGCACCTCGCAATGTACGGCGCGCTCTACGTGTGCGTGGCGCCGGTGCTCGTGCTCGCGAGTCTCTCGCCGTCGTTCCTGGCGACGTACCCGTTTTACCGGCAGACCACTCGCAGCGTCGGAGATCTCGTCGGCTGGGAGCTTGCGTACGCGTCGACGTTCGTGGTGCTCGAGGTGTTCTTCCGCGGCGTGCTGCTCGGTCTCCTGCGCCGAAGCCTCGGAAGCTACGCGGTGTTCGTCGTCGTCGTGCCGTACTGCATGATCCACTTCGGCAAGCCGGTCCTCGAGACGCTTGCGGCCATCGGTGCCGGCATCGTCCTCGGTACGCTTGCGATGCGGAGCCGCTCGATCTGGGGCGGCGTGCTCGTCCACATCGGCGTCGCTTGGACGATGGACGCGCTCGCTCTGCTTCGCGGGTAGCGCCTACGCCTGCCCGGTCGGCACGACGGTCATGTGTACGCCCGCGACGACACCGTCCTCGACGAACGGCGCGATCCACAGGATCGTGGAGCGCTCGCCACCCTCGGCGCCCGCGAGCACGACGCGGCTCGCAGGGGCATGGCCATCGAGCGCCCGCTGGAACATCGCCATCACGTCGGGGTGACGCGACGTGATGGCGAGCTCGTTGAAAGTGGCAATGGGGATGTCGACGCCTTCGAGCGTCTCGACGAACGAGCGGTTCGCGAGCTTGACGCGTCCCTCGAGGTCGAAGATCGCGAGCGGCACCGGGCTCTCGGTCACGAGGTGGACGATGCGCGCCTGCTCGGCCGACGTGAGCGACGACGGCGTGTTCGCCACGGGCGCCGGCGCTGGTGGAGCAGGCACCTTCATCGCTTGCAGGGCCGCCGAGGACTGGGCCGTGGCTCCGGCGGAGGGCCGACGAGCGGGTCGCATCCCCATCATGTCGATGACCGCGCGCAGCTCGAACTGGAACGCCTCGGCAGACGCGTGGCGGTGCGCCGGGTTGCGCGAGAGTGCGCGCATCACCAGCGCATCGGCGCGCTCGTCGAGCGGCTCGAGGGCCAGCTTCGAGGGCGGCGGTGGCGTGGGGCCGGTGAGCTGCTGCTCGATGAGCTGCGAGACGGTGCCGGAGTAGGGCAGCTGGCCCGCGATGAGCTCGTAGAGCACCATGCCGAGCGAGTACACGTCGCAGAGCGGCGACGGCGGTGCACCGCGCAAGCGCTCCGGTGCGAGGTAGGGCGGCGTGCCCCCGAGCTTCGGGTCCGGCATCGTCTCGCGGCGCCACGACAGCCCGAAGTCGAGCAGCTTGATCTGGTTGGAGCGCCGCGGCTCGCCCTCGACCTTCGACAGGTAGATGTTCTCCGGCTTCAGATCGCAGTGCACGACGTCGCGCCCGTGGATGTAGCGCACCGCACCGGCGACCTGATCGAGCACCTCGAAGATGAAGCGCAGCGTCAAGCGCTTCTGCCGCATGCGCTCGCGCAAGGTCTCGCCTTCGAGCAGGTCCATGACGACGAAGTAGCCGAGCTCGTCGTCGAGGCCGAAGTCGGTGACGTTGATGATATTGGGGTGCGCGAGCGAGCTCGCGAGGCGGGCTTCCTTGAAGAACAGCTCGCGAAGCTCCTGGTCGTCCTGGAAGCCGTCGAGCACCAGCTTGAGCGCCACTTTTCGGCCGAGGTCGCGGTGCCGCGCCCGGAACACGCGCCCCATCCCGCCCTTCGAGATCATCTCCTCGAGCTCGTAGCGCCCGTCGACGAGCCCCGCACGACGGTGACGTCCGGTCTTCGCGCGGGTCGAGGCCATCCCACGACCCCGACCGCGGACGCGGCCCTCGTCCGTTGCGCGCGAAACCGGGTGCTCGGGCAGCGCGCCTTCCTCGGTGCGAGTGGGCCCCGAGAGCTCATCGCCCGCGGGCCGCGGCCCGGGCACGGCACCCGGGAGGGTGGCACGCCGGGGAGGCTTCGAGTCTCGGTGAGGTCCACCCATCAGGCGGTCATCGTACAAGAAATTACAAGTCGATGACAATCGCACGGGCGCCCCTCGGTACCTCTTGAGAATGCCGCAGCTTCCCGCCTGGCTCACCCTCGAGCACGGACTCATCACTGCCTACCTAGCGACGCTGCTCACGCTCGCGATGTACGGCTTTCACCGCTCGCTTCTCCTCTTCATGTACTACAAGCACCGGGGCAACGAGCCAGTCGAGAAGGCCCAGTTCGCCGACGACGCGATGCCGTTCGTCACGATCCAGCTGCCGCTCTTCAACGAGATGTACGTCGCGCCGCGGCTGCTCGAGGCGGTCGCGCAGATCCGCTATCCGAAGGATCGCTTCGAGATCCAGGTTCTCGACGATTCGACGGACGAGACACAGGCCATGTGCAAGGCAAAGGTCGAAGAGCTGCGCGCGCTCGGGCTCGACATCGAGTACCTGCACCGCACGGACCGCACGGGCTTCAAGGCCGGCGCGCTCGCGAATGGTCTGAGGACGAGCAAGGGGGAGCTCATCCTCGTGTTCGACGCCGACTTCGTCCCTGCGCCCGACATCCTCGAGCGCACGGTGCACTTCTTCACCGACGAGAACATCGGGATGGTCCAGGTTCGCTGGGAGCACCTCAACCGCGACTATTCGATGTTGACCGAGATGGAAGCCATGATGCTCGACGGTCACTTCGTCATCGAGCACACCGCGCGTCACCGCTCTGGCCGCTTCTTCAACTTCAACGGGACGGCCGGCATCTGGCGTCGCTGCTCCATCGACGACGCGGGCGGCTGGTCGCACGACACGCTGACCGAGGACATGGACCTCAGCTACCGCGCGCAGCTTCGCGGCTGGAAGTTCATTTACCTGAAGGACGTCGTGTCGCCGGCCGAGCTGCCCGTCGAGATGAACTCGTTCAAGTCGCAGCAGTTCCGCTGGGCCAAGGGCTCCATCCAGGTTGCCAAGAAGATGCTGCCGACGATCTGGCGCGCCAAGATCCCGTTTGGCGTGAAGCTCGAGGCCTTCTTCCACCTCACCAACAACTTCGCTTATCCGCTCCTCCTCATGCTGTCGATCCTGCTCCTGCCGAATTTGCTCGTCCGCACGGCGCACGGGTGGCGCGAGGTCCTGCTCATCGACCTGCCGCTCTTCTTCGGGACGACGCTGTCCATCGCGACGTTCTACATCACGTCGCAGCGCGAGATTCATCGTGACTGGCGCAAGACGCTGCGCCGGCTGCCGCTCATGATGTCGCTCGGCATCGGCCTCTGCATCAACCAGACGCGCGCGGTTCTCGAGGCGCTGCTCGGGTCTACGTCGGGCGAGTTCGTGCGCACGCCCAAGCACGGCATCCAGCGCCGCTTCGAGGGCTGGACGGCCAAGAAGTATCGCTCGAGCAAGACGCTCACGCCGTACGTCGAGGTCATATTCGCCGCGTACTTCGCGCTCGCCACCGTCATGGCCGTCCTCGGCGGTCACTACGTGTCGATCCCGTTCCTCGCGCTCTTCTTTCTCGGCTTCGCGTACGTCGGCGTGCTCTCGCTGCACCAGTCGCGCTAGCAGATGCGCGCCGCGCTGCTGTTCCTCGTCGCCTCGCTCCCAACGAGCGCACTCGCCGACGATGCAGGTACGAAGAAGACCCTCGACGGCGCGAAGGCGGCGCTCGAGGGTGAGCTGCAGAAGCTCGCGCCGATGCGCTCGCCCGAGAGCTGGACGCTGCAGGTCACACCGCCGTTCCCCGATGGCGTGGCCTGGGTCGTGTACGGCTACGGCCAGCGCGCCACGCCTCAGCTGTCGGACGGTGTGCGCATCGGTGCGATCTTCGCAGAGGCGCGTCCGACTGCAGGCGGCTACGCGCTGAAACGCGTCGTCGAAAAGGTCTCCGATGTCGGCGTGCAGGGCGTGCAGCCCGCCGGTACGAAGGTGGGTGCGGCGGCGCCCACGGCAAAGGAAACGCTCGCCGCTCGGGAGTGGGTGGCCGGCGGCCATCGCGACGCCATGCCGTCCGCGGTGAAGAACACGTACTGCGAGTGGAAGAGCATCAACGACATCATTGCAGAGCATCTACCCGCGTCTGCGAAGAACTTCCTGACCAGCCTCGCCTGCAAGTTGAACTAGCAACCAACCATCTCGGCCGACGAGAAAGACGTTTGAACCCCTACGTTAAGTAGGTGGGCTCCACTAAATAACCGATCTGGGCTTCCCGCAGTACGGGTATGCACGCCTCGGTCAGCGGTGGATCCCGGGTCCATGAGAGTAGGGAAAAAACAGCCCCCCTCAAATCGAGCCAGACAGTAGGTCCGCATCTATCGTAAGGACGCTGTCTCCGTCCGTCAACGGCTCATGAGCATCAAACCTGCCTGTTGCGTTCGAGGAGCGGGTTGCATCACATGACGAGGAAGTAGATGCCGACCGAGCGCGAAATCTGGCCGGGGGAATCGTATCCCCTCGGGGCCACCTACGACGGCGCAGGGACGAACTTCTCGCTCTACTCCGAGCTCGCGACGCGGGTCGACCTGTGTCTGCTCGATGCCGATGGCAGAGAAGAGGTCATCTCGCTGCCGGAGACGACGGCATATTGCTGGCACGCGTACCTGCCCCGCGTGTCGCCCGGTCAGCGCTACGGCTTCCGCGTGCACGGGCCGTGGAATCCGTCGCGCGGCCACAGGTGCTTGCCGTCGAAGCTGCTAATCGATCCCTACGCCAGGGCCATCGATGGGGACGTGAGGTGGGACGAGTCCGTCTTCTCCTACGCGCTGTCCGATCCCGCGATGCAGCTCAACGACGACGACAGTGGCGCGTGCATCCCGCACTCGGTCGTCACCAGCCCGTTCTTCGACTGGAGCAAGGATCAGCGACTCCACACGCCGTGGCACGAGACCATCATCTACGAGCTGCACGTGAAGGGCTTCACGCGGCTCATGGAGGAGGTACCGGCAGATCTGCGCGGCACGTACGCGGGTCTCGGACACCCTGCGGCGATCCGCTACCTCCAGAAGCTAGGCGTCACTGCCGTCGAGCTCATGCCCATCCACCACTTCGTGCACGACCACCACCTCGTGCAGGCCGAGAAGCGCAACTACTGGGGCTACAACACGATCGGCTTCTTCGCTCCGTACTCGGGGTACTCCGCAGCGGGCTCGCGTGGCGAGCAGGTGCAGGAGTTCAAGCAGATGGTGAAGAAGCTCCATCAAGCTGGCATCGAGGTGATCCTCGACGTGGTCTACAACCACAGCGCCGAGGGCAACGAGCGTGGTCCGACACTGAGCATGAAGGGCATCGACAATCCGTCGTACTACCGGCTCATCCCCGACGACAAGCAGTACTACAAGGACTACACGGGGACCGGCAACACGTTCAACATGCGCAACGCGCACGTGCTCGAGCTGATGATGGACTCGCTGCGCTACTGGGCGAGCGAGATGCACGTCGACGGCTTTCGCTTCGATCTTGCGGCCACGCTCGCGCGCGAGTTTCACGACGTCGACCGACTCTCTGCATTCTTCGATCTCATCCACCAGGATCCGATCTGTCGCAGCGTGAAGCTCATCGCCGAGCCGTGGGATCTCGGCGAAGGTGGCTACCAGGTCGGCAACTTCCCGCCGCTGTGGACGGAGTGGAACGGCAAGTTCCGCGACACCGTGCGCGACTTCTGGCGTGGTGAGGAGCGCTCCATGCCCGAGATGGCGTCGCGCCTCACGGGCAGCTCCGACCTGTACCAGTCGAACGGACGCAGACCATACGCGAGCATCAACCTCGTCACAGCGCACGACGGCTTCACGCTCAACGATCTCGTCTCGTACAACCAGAAACACAACCTGGCGAACGGCGAAGATAATCGCGACGGCGAGAGCTACAACCGCTCGTGGAACTGCGGCGTCGAGGGGCCCACCGACGATCCTGCTATCCTCGCCCTCCGTCACCGGCAGCGTCGCAACCTTCTGGTCACGCTGCTGCTCGCGCAGGGGGTGCCGATGCTCGTCGCTGGTGACGAGCTCGGCCGCACGCAACACGGCAACAACAACGCCTACGCGCAGGACAACGAGCTGTCGTGGATCGACTGGGCCCACGCCGACGAAGCACTGGTGGTGTTCACCCGACGACTCATCGCGCTGCGCCGCGAACACATCACCTTCCGGCGCAGGCGCTTCTTCGAGGGCCGCCCGCTTCGCGGGGAGGTCGACCTTCGATGGCTTCGCCCCGACGGCAAAGATATGACCGACGACGACTGGCAGCAGCCGTTCGCGAAGTCGCTCGCCTACTTCCTGAACGGCCAGTCCATCGTCACGCGCGGCGTCCACGGCGAGCGGCTCGTCGACAACGACTTCACGCTCATCTTCAACGCGCACCACGAGCGCATCGACTACGTTCTTCCCGACAAGCCGGGCGAGGTGATAATCGACACTTCGCTCGAGCAGCTGACGCCGGGGCGCACCGTCACGCCGGGTACCGAGCTTGCCGTGCAGGGTCGGAGCGTGGTCGTGGTGAAACATGACGGCTGATCGCATCCCGCTCCGGGCCACGTACCGGCTGCAGCTCGGGCCAGACCTCGGCTTCGACGCTGCGGCGCGCGTGGTCCCGTACCTCGCGCGTCTCGGCGTCAGCCACGTGTACCTCTCGCCGATCTTGCAGGCCGCCACCGGCTCGATGCACGGCTACGACGTCATCGACCCCACGCACCTGTCGCACGAGCTGGGCGGCCTCGACGCGTATCTGCGCCTCGTCGAGGTCGCGCACGCGCACCGGCTCGGATTGCTGGTCGACATTGTCCCGAACCACATGTCCGTGGCCGATCGTCGGAACGCGTGGTGGTGGGACGTCCAGGAGAACGGGCCGTCCGCGCGTGCCGCGCACGTGTTCGACGTGGATTGGGATCCGCCCGAGCTGCGGCTACGCAACGTCGTGCTGCTGCCGGTGCTCGGGGATCACCGCGGGCGCTGCATCGCGCGCAAGGAGATCCAGGTTGCTCGAGAGGGCGCTCACTTCGTCGTCCGCTATTTCGACCACCGCTTTCCCGTCGCGCCGCGTTCCGTTGCCGAGATCCTGTGGGGCTCGCATCTCGGCGTGGAGCGGCTTGCCTTCATCGCCGACGGCTTCGCAAGCCTGCCGTTACCAACGGCGCTGGACGTCGACAGCATCGAGCGCCGCCACCGAGACAAGACCGTGCTCTTCGAGCTCATCGAGGAGCTCATGGAGCGCGACCCGGCGGTGGCGCGCGGCATCGACGAGTCGATTGCCCGGCTCAACGACGACGTGAACGCGCTCGGGGCATTCCTCGAGCGTCAGAACTATCGGCTGGCTTTCTGGCGCGCGGCCGAGCGCGACCTCGATTATCGCCGTTTCTTCGACGTGACCACGCTCGTCGGTCTGCGCGCGGAGGACCCGCGCGTGTTCGACGCGACGCACCGGCTCATCGGTCAGCTCGTGCGACAGGGCGCGATCGACGGCCTGCGAGTCGACCACGTCGACGGCGTCGCCGACCCCGACGCGTACCTTGCGCGGCTGCGCAATCTCGCGCCCGACATCCCGATCTTCGTGGAGAAGATCATCGCCGGCGATGAGAGTCTGCCCCCTTGGCCCGTGCAGGGGACCACCGGCTACGAGCTCATGCACAAGCTCATGGAGCTATGGGTGGACCCGGCGGGAGAGGCGCCGCTCACCGCGCTCGCGGCCGAGCTCACCGGCGAGGGGCGTACGTTCCACGAGATCGCGCTCGCCGCGCGCGTCGAGGTGCTCGACAGCCTGCTCGGCAGCGATGTCCGGCGCCTCACCAACTTGTTCAGCCAGCTCTGCGATCGGCACCCGGCCATCAGCGACTTCTCGCGGCGCGACTGCTCCGACGCGCTCGCTGCGCTCGTTGCTGCGTTTCCCGTGTATCGCTCGTACGTGCGACGCGAGGAGGCTCCACGAGATGCCGACCGCGCCGTCATCGAGGTCGCCTACGAGGCCGCGCGAGCCAGACGCCCGGAGATCGACGAGGCACTTCTCGGCGCGCTGCGCGACGTGCTCCTCGGCAAGTTGACCGGCTCGCTCGAGGCCGAGCTGGTCCAGCGCTTCCAGCAGCTCACTGCGCCCGCGTTCGCGAAGGGCGTCGAGGACACCGCCTTCTATCGAGACGCCAGGCTCTGCGTGCTCGATGACGTGGGCGGGGAGCCGAGCACTTTCTCCATCGACCTCGAACGGTTCCACGCGTGGAACGAGCAGGCGCAGCAGAAGTGGCCGCAGCGCATGCTGGCCGGTTCCACGCACGACACGAAGCGCAGTGAGGACGTGCGCGCTCGCATGATCCTCATCGCGGAAGATCACGTGGCCTTCGCCGAGCTCGCACAAACCTTCTTTGCGGGCGTCGATCGGCTCCGCACGAACGGTGCGCCGTCCCGGACGCTCACGATGGTGCTGCTGCAGACGCTCGTGGGTGCATGGCCGATGAACGCCGGGCGGCTCAAGTCGTACCTCGAGAAAGCCTCGCGCGAGGCCAAGCAGGAGACGTCGTGGGTCCGGCCCGACGAGGCGTACGACGCGGGCCTCCAGACGTTCGTCGACGCGCTGCTATCGGATCGAGCGCTGTGCAGCACGCTCGACCGCTACGTCGAGCGTATCGCGTCGGCCGCACGCACCGTGTCGCTCGGCTGGGCGCTGTGCAAGCTCGCGCTCCCCGGCGTGCCCGACTTCTACCAGGGCTCCGAGCTGTGGACGCGCGAGCTCGTCGATCCCGACAACCGGCAACCCGTCGACTTCCAGCGTCGCAGCGAGCTCCTCGCCGGGCTGCACCTGCCGTCGGGTGACGATGCAGAAGGGCTCACCAAGCTGTGGGTGACGCAGCGCGCGCTCGCGGTACGCGCGCGCATGCCGTCGGTGTTCGGGGTGGAGTCGATCTACCGCGGGCTGTTCGCCCACGGCCCCGATGGCAGCCGCGTCGTTGCCTTCGCGCGCACCCACGGCGCGGACGGACTGATCGCGGTGACCACGCGCCTGCCGCTGCGCGGCTCGCTCGATGCGACGCTGGCCTTGCCCGCTGGCACGTGGTGCGATGCGCTCGTCATCGATGGCCCAGCGCTCGTCGATGCTGTGGCGCTACGCGTGCTGCTGTCGAGCCTCCCCGTCGCGCTCCTCGTGCGCACGGAGTCACGCACATGACCACCGAGTGGACGCTCTGGGCTCCGCGGGTGCACACGCTCGAGGTGGAGCTGCTCGACGGCGGTGAGCGCATTGCCGCCAGCCGATCGAAGGACGGGGTCTTTTCGCTCGATCGGCGCCTCATTGTGGGCCCCTACATGCTCGTGCTCGATGGCGCGGAACGCATCGTCGATCCGCGCGCGTCGTCCATCGATAGCGTGTTCGGGCCGGGACGTCTCTGCGACCTTCACGCCGAGGTGAGCGGCTTCCGCGCAGTGCCGCTGCACGAGGGCGTCGTCTATGAGCTGCACGTGGGGACGTTCACCTCCGCCGGCACCTTCGACGCCGCGATCGAAAAGCTCGCCGCGCTCGCCGCGCTCGGCATCACGCACATCGAGCTGATGCCGGTCGCGACCTGGTCCGGCGACCGCAATTGGGGCTACGACGGCGCGGCTCTCTTCGCTCCGATGCGCGGCTACGGCGGTCCGGAGGGGCTCGTCCGCTTCGTCGCCGCTGCGCACCAGCACGGCCTCGCGGTCGTCCTCGACGTCGTCTACAATCACCTCGGACCGATCGGAAATTATCTCGACCGGCTCGGCCCGTACTTTCGCCCCGACCGGCACACGCCCTGGGGCTCCGCGCTCAACTTCGATGGCAGCGGCAGTGATCACGTGCGGCGCTTCTTCCTCGACAACGCGATCTCGTGGATGCGCGACTATGGCTGCGACGGGCTCCGGATCGATGCCATTCACGCGATCACTGACGCGTCTGCGCGCCCGTTCCTGGCCGAGCTCGTCGACGAGGTGGCACAGCTGGGTCAGGCGATCGGACGCCCGCTGTGTCTCATCGCCGAGAGCGACCTCAACGACCCGCGCGTCATTGTGGCCCAGGGGCGGGGCGGTCTCGGCATGGACGCGCAGTGGTGCGACGACTTCCATCATTCGCTGCACGTGGCGCTCACTGGCGAGGACACGGGGTACTACGTCGACTTCGCAATCGCGCCCGGCGATTCGCCGTGGGCCAGCGTCGCCCGCGCGCTCGAGGACGGCTACGTCTACAAGGGGCAGCACTCGGCGTCGCGCGACCGCCGGCATGGCGCACCGCTGCCCGAGTCGGTGCCCTTGTCTCGCCTGATCGGCTACGCGCAGACGCACGACCAGGTCGGCAACCGCGCAAAAGGGGATCGGCTGAGCCAGCTCGTGCCCGTGTCGCGGCAGCGCATCGCAGCGGCGCTCCTGCTCACCTCGCCGTTCGTGCCGATGCTCTTTGCGGGCGAGGAGTGGGGCGCGTCGACGCCGTTCCAGTTCTTCACCGACCACTGCGACGAGCATATCGCCGACGAGACGCGTAAGGGGCGCATGCGCGAGTTCGTTCATTTCGGCTGGTCGGCCGCCGAAATCGCCGACCCGCAGGACGAGCAGACGTTCCTGCGGTCAAAGCTGCGCTGGGAGGAGGCCGAGACCGGCGCGCACGCCGGCATGCTTGCGTGGCACCGGCAGCTCATCGCGTTGCGGCACGCCGAGCCCGAGCTCCGCGCCGGTGCGCGTCACGCCGTGGTCGCCACGGCCAAGGGCGCGCTCCTCGTGGTGCGTCGCGGCAGCTATGTCATCGTGGCCAACCTCGGAGCGGCAGCCACGCACGAGCTGCCGAGCGCGGGTCGCCTGGTGCTCGCAGGTGAGCCGGAGACGACGCTCGAGGGCCCCGCGCTCCACGTCGCTTGCGACGGCGTCGCGATCGTCAAGCTGAATTAGAGCAGTATCAGCTCGACGCCGTTGTCGGCGCCGGGCGCGACACGGGTCGACAGGCGGACGTCGTCGACGCCGTGCGCGTGGAGGTAGCTGCGCACGGACTCCGCACGCTCCTGCGCGAGCCCCGCCGGCGCCCCGAGGTGCGCGGCCTTCACCTCGATTCGCTCGAGCTGCGGGTTGTCGACGATGCACGCCGCGGCGAGCGAGAGCTGGCGCTGCGACTCGACCGTGAGCGTCGCGCTCGCGCCCTCGAAGCGAATCTCGCCGAGCGCCTCGACGGTCGACTCGACCACGATGTGCCGGCTGGTGCCAGCGCTTGCGGAAGCGGACAGCAGCACCACGACGAGGAGGACGGCGCGCACGTAGACAGCTACGCACACCTGGCCCGGACCTTCCTCTTTCTTGCGAGACTTCGGTAGCCCCGAGCGGGCTGAGCCCTAACTGTCGGAAGGGAGCTTGGCGGCGTTGGGGCGCAACGGCTGGTCGCGCCACTCGTCTGCGCCCGTGCCGCCTTGGATGGCGGCGGACAGCGTGCCACGCTGGAGCAGGTCGGTCTTGCCGAGGATCGAGTCGACCCGGCGCTCGACGGGCGGGGCGTGGATGCCGCCGTCCATGCGGATGGCATCGCACGGGCAAGCCTCGACGCACAGGCCGCAGACCACGCAGCGAAGCTCGTCGATCTCGAAGATGGACGGGCGCTTCTCGTTCGAGTTGCCGGTATCCTCCGCGACGATGGTGATGCAGTGCGCGGGGCAGGCCGTGGAGCAGCACTGGCAAGCGACGCAGCGGACCGCGCCGTCCTCGCGGTGCATGAGGCGGTGCAGGCCGCGGTAGCGTTCCGGCTTGTGCGGCTGCTCCTCGGGGTACTCGATAGTGGTGACGTCCTTGCGCGTGGCAACGTTGTCGAAGAAGTGGCGGAGCGAGACGCTCATGCCCTTCACCATCGCCGGGATGAACGCCTGCTGACCGAACCCCTTCGCGCGGTGCACGGGGATGACATCTGCCTTGGACGTGCGCTTCTTCCAGGCGAACGGGATGGTCTTGTCCTGCACTCTGCTCATGTGCGGCCTATTGCCCCGACGCGCTCGCCTGCATGGCGAGCACGACGGCGGCGGTTATGAGGATGTTGGCGATGGAGGCGGGCAGCATCTGCTTCCAGCCGAGGTTCATGAGCTGGTCGGGCCGGAAGCGCGGGTACGTCCAGCGGATCATGAGCTGGAGCCAGCAGAAGAAGACGATCTTCCAGGTCCAGAAGGTGGTCTGGATGAGGAGCACGACGACGTGCGGGAGCTGGAGCGCGTGCCCGCCGAAGTTGAAGCCCGATGCCTCGAGGAACGGCACGTTGAAGCCGCCGAAGAACACGGCCGTCATCATGGCGCCCGCGAAGATGACCTCGATGAACTCGGCGAGGAAGAACACGCCGAAGCGCATGCCGGAGTACTCGACGAAGTAGCCCACGACCTCGGCCTCGCCCTCGGGCAGATCGAACGGCGCGCGCTTCGACTCCGCCATGGCGGCGACGAAGAAGAGTAGCGCGCCGAGCGGCTGCGTGACGATGCCCCAGTGCAGCGGGTTCGCGCCTTGTGACAGCGCCATCGAGTAGGGCTCGAGCGCGCCGTACACCATGAACGAGCCGAGGACCGCCATGCCCATGGTGACCTCGTACGCCATCATCTGCGACGAGGCGCGCATGCCGCCGAGGAGCGCCCACTTGTTGTAGGACGCCCAGCCGGCGAGCGTGGTGCCAAAGACGGCGAGCGACGCGATGGCGAAGTAGAAGAGCATGCCGACATCGAGGCGGGCGACCTGCATCGTCACGCGGTTGGTGCACAGGGCCGGATCCTTCACGACGTCGGCCAGATGCCCGACGCAGATGTCGGAGCCGAACGGGACGATCGCGAAGACGACGAAGACGGGGACGATGGCGAGGAAGGGCGCGAGCGAGAAGAGGAACTTGTTCGCCTTGGCCGGGACGAAGTCCTCCTTGAAGATCATCTTCACGGCGTCGGCCATGAAGTGAAAGATGCCCCACGCCTTGAAGCCGAGGATGGCGGCGCGGTTCGGACCGATGCGGTCCTGCATCATCGCGGACTCGCGACGCTCGGTCCACGTGAGCAGCGACGCAAACGGCATCACGACGCCGAGGAGCAGCAG
>JAYTLP010000372.1:0-2412 GCA_043729375.1 Myxococcales bacterium | reverse complement strand
GGGAAACGGCTCGTGGGATCCACTTGCGGGCGCGACCTATGCCTGGTTCGGCGGCAGCGTCACGCTCTACTCGTCGCTCCTCTTTCGCTACCCGACCTCGGGCGCGCGACCGTATCGCTTCGGTGCGTCGCTGCTGTCGTCCTCGGTGGCGCAGCTGCAGCCCTTCTCTTGGCTCGCGCTGCAGCTCGGCATCGACCTCCGGCAGAGCTGGGCCGACCGGCTCGCCAACGATGCGGCGTCGCCGAACACGGGCGGCTTCGTGGTGGGGCTCGTTCCGGGCGCGCTGTTCAACCCCTGGCGCGACCTGCTCGTGCGCGCCACCGTGGAAGTGCCGACCGCGCAGCGGCTCCGGGGGACCCAGGCCCTGGGGCCGCAGGGGGTCGTCTCCGTGAGCTACGACTTCCTGTGACGAGCAGCGCTCGGCTGCTCGTCACTCTGACCCTCGCCTCGTCGTGCGGTGGAAAAGCCACGCTCGCGCAGCGCGAGCCGGACGAGTATGTCGGCTGCGCCACCGACGAGAGCTGGCCGCTCTTCGACGAGGTCGCAGACCTCACCGATGACAGCGCGTCGCCGCTCGTGCTGTCTCCCGGCTACGGCGCGACGGTCAGCGCGCTGCCCGTGGACATCACGTGGCAGGACACACCGACGAGCGTGGGACGGCCCACCGGTGACGTGCCGGCGACCTGCCCGCAGTGGTCGCAGGGCTACACCACGCTCCACCTGCCGCCGATCTCCGGGACGATCTACGACATGCAGGTCGTGCAACGCGGCAAGGTCGTGCACCGCGTGCTGACCACGCTGCAGAGGTGGACCGCGTCGGCGGAGACGTGGAAGCGGCTGGCAGGCTCGACGGTGACGCTGGTGTTCCACCGCATCGTCGTCGCCGGCAACGCGCGCGAGGAAGGGCCCTACGCTGCCACGACGCCGTGGCAGCTCACGATTGCGGAGTGACGACTAGAACAGCGGCAGGCGGACCTTGCCATCGAGGCGCGGACCCACGATCGACTGGCTCTCGATGTACGCGGTGTTCGACGCGAGGCCCTTGATCTCGATCTTGGGGATGTACGCGGTGCGGCCGAAGTCGGGACCGGACTTGCCGATCTTGAGCATGCGGAAGTTCGACGGCTTCGTCGCGAGCGCCTGCGAGAAGCGATAGGCCTGCGAGTTGTGCGCCTGCGACGGCTTGATAGGCGTGACCTTCGCGCTGGCGATGTACGACTTCAGCGCCTTCGTCGAGGGCGCGACGAGGTAGTGCGTGTCGGCCTGAGCGGCACCGGTGAGGGACAGCAGGGCGAGGGAGAGGATGAGGACGAGCTTGCGCATGGGAGGCTCCGGGGTGTGGGTGAAGGACTCACCTGCATCCACGAGGCCACACGGCGCGGCCCTTGTTCCGGGCGCTTGGCAGGCGACGCACCGGCCGCCGCGCTGGTCACGGCGACTGCAGCCGTCGCCTGTGCCCACCCGTCGACCCTCACTGGCGGGGCGGGTACTTGTGGAGCTTGAGCTGCAGCGAACGGCGGTGGATGCCGAGGCGGCGGGCGGCTTCCGAGATGTTGCCGCCGCTGTCCGCGAGCACGCGCTGGATGTGCTCCCACTCGGCGCGCGCGAGGGACGGCGCGCGGAGCTGGTCGGTGCCGGTCGCGCGCTCGTCGCCGGAGAGGGCCGCGAGGATCTCGTCGGCGTCGGCGGGCTTGGGCAGGTAGTTCCTCGCGCCGTGCTTCACCGCTTCCACTGCGGTCGCGATGCTGCCGTAGCCGGTGAGCACGACGATCTGCGTCGTGGGATCGATCTCGTGCAGCGCACGCACGAGCTCGAGACCCGAGCGGCCGGGCATCTTGAGGTCGACGACCGCGAGCTGCGGCGAGTCGAGCGTGGCCGACGCGACCGCCTCGTCGTAGCCGGCAGCGGTGCGGACGTCGAGCTCGCGATCGGAAAAAGCGCGCGCCAGGCGGGTTCGGAACACGTCGTCGTCGTCGACGAGCAAGATCGAAGCGCCGCTCTCGCTCACGCCGCCACCGACAGCGAGATCCGCGCGTGCGTACCACGTCCCACCTGCGACGAGAGCGAGAGCGATCCGCCGAGGCTCTCGATGAGCGTGCGCGTGAGAAACACGCCGAGGCCCATGCCGCGGCCCGCGGGCCTGGTGGTGAAGAACGGCTCGCCGACCCGCGCGAGCACGAGCGCGTCCATCCCGGTGCCGCGATCGACGATGTCGATGACGAGCTGGTCTCCTTGCACCGACGCGGTGAGCCGGACCGTCGAGTCAGGGCTGCTTGCCTCCTGCGCGTTGGCGAGCAGAGACTGCAGCGCCTGTGTGAGCGCGCGCCCGGGGAGGCGCAGCGGAGCCTCGTCCGCGGCTACCTGCACCTCCACCTCCACCGGCGGCCGCTGACGCGCTCGCGCGACCGCGGC
>JAYTLP010000371.1:0-26449 GCA_043729375.1 Myxococcales bacterium | reverse complement strand
TCCTTGCGCACTGCGGCCGGCAGGTACGAGCGGCGCCAGGCCTCGGCTGCGACGCCGACGATACGACGCGACAGCTCCACCTTCGCCGACCCATCGCGTGCCAGGGTGATGCGGGTCTCCTCGTCGCTGCGCGCGCCCGCTGCGGGCGTGATCGGCGTGGTGCGCAGCGAGCCGTCGGAGACGTGCAGCGCGAACGTGCCCTGGTCCTCCGCGGGCAGCTCCGTCGAGCCCGACAGCTCCGCGGTGCCGTCGAGGTACCGGTCGAGCGCGGGTACGTAGGCGATCGCGTGGTCGAACAGAGCGAGCGATGCGGGGACCCGCTCCACCTCGCCCGCATGCACGGTGCGCAGGAGGACGAGCGTCGCCGGGACGTCGACCACCTTCAACATCGCGACGAGGAGGCTCGCCTTGTCCTTGCAGTCGCCATAGCGGCGCGCCCAGACCTGCGAAACCTTGTAGGGCTGGTAGCCGTGCACGCCGAACTCGAGGCCGACGTAGCGCGTGGACCGAGCCACCAGATCGTAGATGGCGGCCACCTTGTCCTCGAGGCGCGTCTTGCCGCGCACGGCGTCGTTCGCTGCGCGGCGAATGGCGGCATCCGGCTCGAGCTGACCGAGCGAGAGCCCACGATAGAAGGCCGCCACGTCGGCCCAGGTCGCTAGCGTCGAGGCATGCACGTGCGCGCCGAGCTCCGCCTCCCCCGGCATGCCGGGCTCGGTGACGATCTTGGGGACGTCCCGCGCGGTGAAGGTCCAGCGGCGCTGCCCTGCATCCGTCGTCACGACGGGCTCGACGACGGCGCCATCCACACGCGGCTCGTTGAAGTGGAGCGAGCGCCCGAGCGGCGCGATGAGGCGATAGGTGGTGTCGAGGCGCACCATCCCCTCCTGCAGCATGTGCACGTCGCAGAAGGCGTCGCCGAGGTCGTTGCGGCGACCGTGATCGGAAACGGTGTACGCCACGTGAACGACGTCGCCAGGCGCGACGCCCGTCAGGTGGACCACCTGGGCGCGCACGTCGTAGTACAGGCCCGCCCACGGCTCGGACAGGTCGCGCTCCTCGACGGTCGCAGCCTCCACGATCTCTCCGTTCGCCTTGTACACCCGCGCCAGCTCGAGCTCGACCGTCTGCGTGTCCGGTGCGTACCGGACGAAGACCGTCGACTCCTGCTCGGCGCCGTGCGTGTCGTGCACCTCTACGAGCCGCTCCGTGAACGTCTCCTGGAGCCCGTTGTCGTGCACGTGCACGGTCGTGGCGTCGTAGAGCGCGCGGGCAGGATCCCCGGCGCCGAGGGGGTCGCGTGCCGCACGCGCGCGCACCTCGGCCACGTCCGCGCCGTAGCGGTGGCGCAGGCTTCCGCCCTGTTCGCTCGCGTCGATGTCGGCGAGGAGTGCGCGCAGGGTCGGCGTCTGCGGCCTGAGCTCCAGCGCGCGCCTCAGGTGGGGCAGCGCTTCGACCTTCCGCTGCGCGCCGAGCAGCAGCCGGCCGATGCGCTCCTCGGTAGCTGCATCGTCGGGCAAGCGAGCGGTGAGCGCCGCCAGCTCCGCTATCGCCTCGTCCGTCCGGCCGAGCCCTTGCAGAAGCTGCGCGCGCTCGACCACGAACGACTCGTCGTCGCGGACGCCGTGCGGTACGGACAGCATCGCGAGCGCCGCCTGCAGATCGACGGGACGACCGCGGAATTGCAGCAGCGATGCGGTCTGACGCAGGAGCGCGACATCACCCGGCAGCTCCCGGTGCAGCGACAGCAAGGTGTCGAACGCGTCGGCCGCGTGGCCCGAGCGCTGGGCCAGGTGCGCGACCAGCTCGCGGACGCGCACCGAGGGCACGATCCGCGCGAGCTCGGCGAGCTGCGCGCGCGACGACTGCGGGAAGCCGCGGTCGCCGGCCAGCTCGATGAGGTCGAGGCGCGCGCGCCAGGTCTCCTCGATTGTGCCCAGCTGCACGACCTCGCGGAGGTGGGCCTCGCCGACCCGCGGGGTCCGCCCGCGGAGCATGAGCTCGCCGAACTGGGTCTCGGCCGCGATGCGGAACGCCCGATCCGTGCCAGATGCGAGCGCTCGCTCGAGCTGCCGCCGCTGCGCATCGTCGTCGACAGCGCACTCGAGCGCATACGCCATGTCGCGCTCGTCGGTGGACGAGAGCATGCGCGCGCACGGCTCGTCGGGTCGTGGCCCGTCGACCGCATCGTGAATGAGGTACGCATCGCGATCGGCGGGCAGCGTGGCGAGCAAGGTCCGCGGTGTGACCGCAGCGCTGTGACGGCCTCTCGCGGCAGCCACCGGCGCCGCAAGCGGATCTCCTGCCGGCAGCACGAGAGGCGCGCCGCGCTCGTCGGTGAGCCGCACGACGAGCTCGGCCGGGCGTTCGCTCGTCGACATGCGCACCACGAAGCGGTTGAGGCCTGCCTCGAGCGGCGCGCGGTAGCCGTCTGCATCGAGCGAGAGGGGACGGTCGCCCGTGTGCGCGCCGAGCTTGCGGCCGTCGAGCCACGCCACCGCAGCACCCGTCGATCCGAGCCGCAGCACGGCCGCCATCGCGCGCGGCGCTATCACCGAGAAGATTACGAACGCGGCCACGCGGCTCTCGGGACGCAGCAGCGCACCCACCGAGACGACGCCATCGTCGAGCTGCGTGATGGGGCGCACGCGCGCGACCTGCGCCGGCAGCCCCGAAGGAAACGTGGCGTCCGGCGCCAGCGTGCCGCCGAGGAGGGCGTGCTCCGGCCCGAGCTCCGCGTCCGCGCCGAGCTCCGCGCCGAGCTCCGCAGCGAACGGTCCGACGAGCACGGCACGCTCGATCCACGTGTCGGACGTGACTTCACCACGGCGGCCAAGGACGTGCGCGAGGGCCCAGCGAGCGCGCGCCTTCACCAGCGGCTCGCTCGCCTCGCTGGCGGCGCGCCGCAGGAACGCCACGAGCGCCGCGCCACGATCGAGCGTCTCATCGTCGAGCGCCTCGATGCCGAGCAGCGGTCGCAGCTGCGCGATGCCGCGCGCCGCATCGAACTGCGCGGCGCGTCGGGTCAGCGCACCCGCTGCCGGATCCCTGGTCGGCGTCGCCGCCGCGACAGCTGTCCCCAGCGCCAAGAGGACGACGGCGACCCCATGGCGCCGAACGAGACTCGCGAGCACGCCATGAAGTCGGTCACGCACGGTGTTCGACTCACCATAGCACTGCGGTGCGGCGCGACGCGGCATGCCTTGACCCCGTACGGACGGACAGACTACGGTCGCGCTCCGATGATCCGAGCCAACGTGTGCATCGCCACCAGCCTCCTTCTTTGTGCGTGCGACCTGGGTGAGTTCACGGTCAACACCACGACGCCCGTGCTCGCGAGGGCCGCCGACGAGTTCGGCAAGGAGAGCGACGTCACGCTCGCGCGCGAGGCGGTGGGCGGTCAGCTCAAGACGGCCGACGGCTTTCTCGCGTCCGCTCCGAAGAACCGGCAGCTGCTCGCCATCGTCGCGCGCGGCTACTTCGAGTACACGTTCGGCTTCGTCGAGGACGAGCTCGAGGCGATGCCCGATGACGAGACGCACCACGCCGCGCGCGAGGCCACTTCGGCGCGCGCCACGATGTTCTACGACCGGGCGCGCGGCTATGCGATGCGCAACCTCGCCACGTTCGGCCACGACGTGGACGGCGCATCGACGAAGGACGTCACCTCGTTCGAGGCCGTGCTCGGCAAGCTTCCGAGGGCCGCGGTCCCGGGCCTCGTGTACGGCGGCATGGCGTGGGCGTCTGCTATCAACCTCAATCGCTCCGATATCACGCGCGTCGCAGAGCTGGGCCGCGCCCTCGCGATGGTCAAGCGCGCCTACGCGCTCGACCCCACGTTCTACAATGGTGCGGCCGCGATGACGCTCGGGCTCGCCAGCGCATCGCAGGCCAAGGCGCTCGGTGGTGACCCGGTTGCTGCGAAGAAGTACTTCGACGAGGTCGTGAACCTCACGGGCGGCAAGTACCTGCTGGCCAAGCTGCTCGAGGCCCGTTTTTACGCCGTGCAGATCCAGGATCGCGCGCTCTACGATCAGCTCCTGCACGACGTCGTCTCGGCGCCCACCGACATCATGCCGTCGCAGCGCCTCGCCAACGAGCTCGCGAAGCGCAAGGCCGCGCGCTACCTCGCGCAGGCCGATGACTTTTTCTAGATCGCGCCCGTTCTCACCCCAGGAGCCCACCGGATGATCCGTCGTCTCGCTCTCACGCTCGCCACCGTCCTTGTGCTGGCGGTCCCTGCCCATGCGCAGACCGTCCTCAAGATTGCGACGCTCGCGCCCGATGGCTCCTCGTGGATGAACCTCTTTCGCGAGTGGGGTCGCAACGTCGAGGCGAAGTCTGGCGGCAGGGTGAAGATCAAGTTCTTCGCCGGTGGCTCGCAGGGTGACGAGCGCGACGCCGTGCGAAAGATGCGCCTCGGCCAGCTCAGCGGCGCGGCCGTCACGGCGATCGGCCTCGGCCTCATCCAGCCCGAGGTCCGCGTGCTCGAGCTGCCGATGCTCGTCAAGAGCTACGCCGAGCTCGACCACGTCCGCGACGCGATGGGCGAGGACTTCAAGAAGAAGTTCGAGGAGAAGGGCTACGTGCTCCTCGGCTGGGGCGACGTCGGGCCCGTGTACATCTTCTCGAACATCCCCATCAAGTCGAAGGCCGACCTCATGCAGACGAAGCTGTGGGCCTGGACCGACGATCCGCTCGTGAAGACGATGTTCCGTCAGCTCGGCTCGAACGGCGTGCCGCTCGGCGTTCCGGACGTGCTCACGTCGCTGCAGACGGGCCTCATCAACGCCTGCTACGGCTCGCCGCTGTCGATGGTCGCGCTGCAGTGGTACACGAAGGTCAAGTTCATGACGAGCATGCAGCTCAGCCAGGCGATCGGCGCGAGCGTCGTCACGAAGCGCGACTGGGACAAGCTCGGACCGGAAATGCAGAAGGTCGTCATGGACGAGGCCAAGGTGATGGAGAAGAAGCTCCTCACCACCATCCGCGCCGACAACGACAAGGCGCTCGCCTCGATGAAGGCGGCCGGTGTTCAGGTCATCGAGACGCCGCCGGCGATGCAGAAGGAGTTCGAGGCGCAGGCCGTCGCTCTGCGCCCCATTCTCGAGAAGGACCCGGTCGTGTACACGCACGAGTTCCGAGTCAAGGTCGAGCAGCTCCTCGCCGACTTCCGAGCCGGCAAGAAGTAGATGGCGGTCGAGGCCGTCACGGGCTCGCCAAAGGAGGGGCTGCCGGAGGAGGGGCTGCCCGAGCGCGGTCACGCCTGCCCGGCCGACTGGCCCGCACCGATCCGCGCGCTGACACAGCTGTCTCGCGTGCTCGCGCTCGTCGAAGGTGTGGGCATCATCTTCTGCATGCTCGCGGTGATCTTCCTCTCCTCCTGGCAGTTCGTGGAGCGCAACCTCGTGCAGCGTCACGTGCCGTTCTTCCACTCGCCCCCGTGGGGCGACGGCGTGATCCGGCACTCGGTCTTCCTGCTCGGCTTCTTCGGCGGCGCGTACGCCACGTTCACGGCGCGCCACATCCGCATCGACGCTGTGACGCGTGTCCTCGGCGTCAAGGCGCGCCTCGCGCTGCGCATCCTCACCACGGTCGCGGCGCTCGGGATCGTCACCGTGTTCACGTACGCAGCGTGGGGCTTCTACAAGGTCACGCTCGACGAGGTCGGTGAAGCGTCGCAGGCGGAGCAGCTGTTCACGTCGTCGCGCGGCGCGCTCGTCATCGTGGTCGGGTACGGCGTTGTGGCGTTCCACTTTCTCGTGCAGATCGCGCTCGACCTCGGCTGGCTCGTCTCGAAGCAGCCCGTGCCGCCCACGTACATCGCCGAGGCTACCGCGCACTGATGCTCTTCCCGCTCGCAATCATCATCCTCCTCGCGCTCCTCGGCCTGCCGCTGTTCTGCGTGCTCGGTGCAATCGGGCTCATCGGACTCCACCACGGCGACACCGATCTGTCGGGTGGCCTTGCCGACGTGTACCGCCTCGCGGGCGCAGAGGCCGTCTCGCTCTCCACGATCCCGCTCTTCACCTTCGCGGGCTACCTCATGGCGAAGGCGAAGACCGCGCAGCGTCTCGTGCGCATGGCCGAGGCGCTGCTCGGCTGGATCCCGGGCGGCCTCGCGCTGGTCACGCTGTGGACGTGCGCGTTCTTCACGATCTTCACCGGCGCGTCCGGCGTCACCATCGTCGCGCTCGGCGGGCTCCTGTTGCCCGAGCTCGAGAAGTCGAACTATCCCAAGCGCTTCGCGCTCGAGCTCGTGACGGGCTCCGGCGCCATCGGGCTGCTCTTCCCACCAGCGCTCCCGCTCATCGTGTACGGCATCGTCTACGGCATCAACGCCGGGCAGATCACCGACACCGGCACGCAGACCTTCCAGATTGATCGCTTCTTCTACGCCGGCATCGTTCCGGGCCTGCTCGTGCTCGGCATCCTGTCCGTCTACTGCATCGCGCAGGGCTGGCACGCAAAGGTGCCGCGCAAGAAGCTCGACCTCCGCGAGTTCGGCCGCGCGTTCTGGGAAGCCAAGTGGGAGCTCCCGATCCCGTTCGTGATCCTCGGCCTGCTGGGCTTCGGCCTCGCAGTCATCCCCGAGGTCGCCGCGCTCACGGCGCTGTACGTCTTCATCGTCGAGTCCTTCGTCTACAAGGACGTGAACCTCAGGCGCGACCTCTTCAACCTCACGCGCGAGTCGATGACGCTGGTCGGCGCGATCTTCATGAAGATCGCAGCCGCCACGATACTCACGGCCTACTTCGTCGACGCCGGGATCCCCGAGCGGCTCTTCGAGTGGCTCTCCGTGTACGTGCACACGCCGCGCGCGTTCCTGCTCGTGCTCAACGTGGTGCTGCTGCTCGTCGGGTGCCTGATGGACATCTTCTCGGCGATCGTGGTCGTGGTGCCGCTCATCGTGCCGGCCGCAGCCAAGTTCCACATCGACCCGTACCACCTCGGCGTGATCTTTCTGCTCAACCTCGAGATCGGGTACCTGCTCCCGCCTGCGGGCCTCAACCTCTTCATCGCGGCGTTTCGCTTCAACCGCCCGATCACGCAGCTCTACCGCGCGGTCATCCCGTTCATTCTGCTCATCGGCCTTGCGCTCGCGATCATCACGTACTTCCCGCAGCTCGTCGTCGTGCCGAAGGCCTCGGGTCCGCAGATCACGACGCCGGCCGCCACGGAGTAACGACTAGATCTTCCGCTCCACCACCGAGCGGATCTGGCCGTCGGCGATCTCCACGCGCCAGAAGAACGGGCCGGGCGCGGCGCCCGACCGGCAGCCGAGCGTCGACGAGGGCGCCGAGACGAACAGCGGCGCGTGACTCGGGTGATAGCGATAGCCGAGGTGCCGGTGACCGTTGAACACCCCCGCGAACCGCCCGCTGCAGAGCCAGTCGTAGACCTGCCGGGCATTGCGGAGGCGCAGGCCGAGCTGTAGCGGCGCGATGCCGATGGCGCGCGTCGGTGGGTTGACCACGTGGTGATGGAGCATGGCGAGCTTGCACGTGTCTGCCGGCAGCCCGGCCAGCTCCTCGCGCAGGGCGAGCAGCGCCGCCGGATCGATCGCCCCCGAGGCCGACAGGGGCGTCAGCGCGGGCAGGCACGAGTCGAGCCCACACATGACGACGCCCTCGCCCAGCGCGCGCGTCCACGGCCACGTGGGGGGCAAGCCGAGGGCCACCGAGAACCGTGCGAACGCTGCGCGCTTGTCGACACGCTTCTTGCGCGCGTGACCGGGCACGACGAGCCACGGTGAGTCGTACACGTCGTGGTTGCCGGGGATCGCGAGCACGCGCCCGCGCGCGACGAACGGCGCGAGCCCCGCGAGGATGAGGTCGTAGCCGACCCCGTCGTCGGTCACGTCGCCGGTGAGCAGGATCCAGTCGGGCTGATCGAGCCGCAGTCGATGCGCGAGACGGCAGAACAGCAGGTTCGTGTTGCCCGGATCTTCGACGAGGAGCTGCTCGACCTCCTGCTGCGACGGAAGCCGCGCCGCGAGGCGCGTGTGCTCGGTACGCGTGCGCTCGAGCGCCAGCATGGAAAGCTGCGCCAGCACGATGTCGTGGTCGGTCGGCTTCGCGCGCTGGCTCGCGTGGACGATCCCGAAGTCGTCGACCAGCCGGATGGTGCCGGGCTGCAGCTCGATTCGCCAGCCCGCGGCGCGCCCGAGCAGCTCCCAAGGCTTGCCAACCTTCGCGAGGGTGCCGTGCAGCGCGCGCGTGCGCAAACTGGTGACGTGCTCCCCGAAGCGAGACACGTGTAGATCCGAGATGTGAGCGAGAACCAGACTCACTCCTCGGCGGGCTCCATCACGTGACCATACCGAATGGAGGGTCCGCTCGATACCCCGCACTCGGCCCCCGGCCCGACCATCGCCGAGCGGCCCACGCTCGCGGCGAAAGGATGCGCGCGCCTCGTACCTGCGATGCTATCTTCCGGACGCGATGCAGGGCAGCGTCATCAGCGCAGTCGTCAGGACCGCGCGCCCGAGGCAGTGGGTCAAGAACCTGTTCGTCGCGGCGCCTGTGGTCTTTGCGCGGCACCTCGATGACCGTCAGACCGTCCTGCGCGCGCTGGCCGCGTTCGGCATCTTCTGCGCGCTCTCGAGCGCCGTGTACTTCTGGAACGACGTCGTCGACATCGACAAGGATCGCGCGCATCCCACCAAGCGGAACCGGCCGATTCCGTCGGGGCAGCTGTCCTTGCGCGCTGCCCAGGTCATCGCCGCCACGCTGGCCTCGGGCGGCCTCGCGCTCGCCACGCTGCTCTCGCTCGGCTTCGGCGCCTGCGCGCTCGCCTACCTGCTCATCAACCTCGCGTACTCGTGGAAGCTCAAGCACATCGTGTACGTCGACGTCGTCATCATCGCCACGGGCTTCTTGCTGCGCACTGGCGGCGGTGCGCTCGCGATCAACGTCGAGGCCTCTCCTTACCTGCTCGTGTGCACCGGCCTGCTCGCGCTCTTCCTGGGCTTCGGCAAGCGCCTGCACGAGCTGCAGCAGGCCGGCACCCGCGGCGCGACCCAGCGGTCGAGTCTCGCGGGCTACAAGGCGGGCGCCCTCGAGGCCTGCATGTGGGTCACCGGCGCCACGACGCTCCTCGCGTACGTCCTTTATTGTCGCTCACCGCACACGCTCGCGTTCTTCGGGACCGATCGCATGACGTGGACCTCGCCGTTCGTCGCCTTCGGGCTGTGGCGCTTCGTACGGATTCTCCGCGAGCGCGCCAACGGCGAGTCGCCCACCGAGGAGATGCTCCGGGACCCGGTGTTCATCATCAACCTCGTCGGCTTCGCCATCGTTGCCGTGCTCGTCATCTACCGTCCCTAGCTCCGTTTTGAGCGGCGTCCGGAGCAACTCCTTTACGCGGCGGTCGATAAGACCGGGTCGGAGGTGGTCCCATGCGCATCCTGCTCATCGCGCTGCTCGTCGTCGCCCATGCTGAAACGTCGGGGGCATGCTCGTTCATCGAAGAGCCCTCGCTCCCGCTCCTCTTGCGACGCGCGGTGGCCACGGCCGCGCTGGAGCCCGAACGTACGATCTCCATGCTGACGCGCGCCCGCGCTGCCGCCGCTTTGCCGCGCCTGCAGGCGCTCGTCGGCAAGGGTCGATACGACAACATCCGCAACGCAGACTCGCTCCAGCCCACGCTCGTGTCGAGCGACACGTGGCGCTTCGAGGTCACGGCCACATGGTCGCTCGACCACCTCGTCTTCAACCCCGCGGAGCCGCGGCTGGTCGACGCCAGCGGACGGCTCGCGGAGCGGCGGGCACAGGTCGTCGATCGCGTCGTCGACGTGTGGACGCAGCGTCGAGGGCTCGACAGGCCCGGCCCGGTGAGCGCACTCGACGCGGACCGCTGCGAGGCCCTCAGCGCGGTGCTCGACATGCTCACGGGCGGCGCGCTGACGCAGGGCCGAGCGCCCGCAGAGCGGTCCATAACTTTACCCGCCGTGAACCCTGCGACAAGATGACTCGAGAATGTCGGAGCAGCAGCAGAGAGCCCATCCCCGCTATGCCATCGAGCTCGATGCGCACCTGCTGCCGGTCGGGGGCGCGGCCCCCGTCGAAGGGCG
The DNA here is from genome assembly GCA_043729375.1 of Myxococcales bacterium. GTDB lineage: Bacteria > Myxococcota_A > Polyangia > Palsa-1104 > Palsa-1104 > JBDTCO01. The sequence continues at coordinate 16,374 of JAYTLP010000371.1, read as the reverse complement.
CACGCACGACATCTCGCGCGGCGGCTTCTGCCTCATGAGCACCACGCTCGAGACGCCGCCGGCAGCCGGCACGGTCTGCGAGGTGCGCCTCTCGCTCGTGTTCTCCGAAACGGAGTTCTCCGAGCCTCTCATCCTGTCGGGCATGGTCATGTGGTGCACGCGGCTCAAGCTGGGCACCCAGGTAGGCGTGAAGTTCGAAGGCCTGGACGCGAAGATGAACGGATACCTCGATCTCTTCATCGGCTTCCTCGAAGGCGGCGAAGAAGACGGCGACAAGCAATAGCTCAGGCCTCACACGATTGATCGTCACGCCGCAGTCGTCGAGTGAGCCTCGATGTCCGCCGCCAGAACGCGAGGACGCCACAGAAAAACTGGGTTCGACAGCCGATCGAAAATCGGCCGAGTCAGGTCCGAGACGCGCGGTGCTCGGCTTCCTCTGGCCTTGTTTTTCTCCGGTTTCTTCGTGGCGTGGTGGCGTTCAACGGGTACGGCTCGCGCAGAGACGCTCGCCGTCGGTGAGCAGTGCCTCCCACGTCGTGCAGGATCATGAGAGCTCAGGCGTAGCGTGCCGCGATGGCGCGCGCGACTCGGAGGCCATCGATGGCGGCGGACACGATGCCGCCGGCGTATCCCGCGCCCTCCCCGCTCGGATACAAACCTTCGTGGCTGGGAGACGCCAAACTCGCGTCGTCGCGAAGGATGCGCACGGGCGCGGAGCTGCGGGTCTCCACGCCGACGAGGTGCGCTTCTCCATCACCGAAGCCGGGCAGCATCTTGGCGAACTTGCGAAGGCCGAGCGCGAGCGCCTCGGCGACGAACGGCGGGAGCGACGCGCGAACGTCGCCGGGCACGACCCCGGGGCGGTAGGTGGAGCGCGTGATGGTGCGCGACAGCATCGTCGACGGTCGGTTTGCCCAGAAATCCGCGAGGCGTTGCGCGGCGGCGACGTAGCCTCCGCCGCCCTCGGCAAAGGCGCGCCGCTCGAGCGCGCGCTGCATCTCGATGCCCGCGAGCGGGCCGTCGCCGAACTCGCCCTTCCAGTCGGCAGGCTCGACGTTGACGACCATCGCCGCGTTGGCCAGCGGTGAGTCGCGTCGCGAGAGGCTCATGCCGTTCGTGCACAGCAAGCCCTCCTCGGTAGACGAGGGGACGACCCAGCCGCCCGGGCACATGCAGAAGCTGTAGACGCCGCGCTCCGCGCCCCCGGGCTGGACCTGCGTCGAGAGCTGGTAGAACGACGCGGGCAACTTCTCGTGGCCGGCCGCCGCGCCGTACTGGATGCGGTCGATGAGTGGCTGCGGATGCTCGATCCGCGCACCCACGGCGAAGCCCTTCGGGACGAGCGCGACGCCGTGGTGGTGTAGCGCCGTGTAGAGCGGCCGCGCGGAGTGCCCCGGCGCGAGCACGACCGCGTCGCACGGCACCTCCCGGCCCGATGCGCAGCGCACACCTCGGACGCGTGCCCCGTCGATGACGAGGTTCACGACGGCATCGTTCCATACGTACTGCACGCCTGCGGAGACGAGGGCCTCGCGCATCGAGACTAGGATCTTCGGCAGGCGGTTCGAGCCGATGTGCGGGCGCGAGTCGACGAGGATCTCGTGGGGGCCCCCGTGCTCGACGAGCGTACCGAGCACGTCACGCACGGCGTCGCGGTCCTTCACGCGCGTGTACAGCTTTCCGTCCGAGAAGGTACCGGCGCCGCCCTCGCCGAAGCAGTAGTTGGAGTCCTCGACCAGGCGACCCCGGGTCAGCGATGCCAGGTCGTGGCGGCGCGGCTGCACCTCGCGCCCGCGCTCGACGAGTGTCACCTGCGCGCCGGCTGCCGCGAGGTGCCGCGCCGCAAAGGTTCCTGCGGGACCGCTGCCGACGACCACGACGCGGAGGCCCGTGCGGACGCGCCCGACCTCGGCCCGGGGGGCCACCTCCGGTGCGCCGACCTGCAGTTCGAGCTGGTGCCCGATGGGACGACTTTTGCGGGCGTCGAGCGATCGGCGGACGACGTGCGATGGCTGATCCGACGAAAGCCCGGCCAGGCGCAAAGCCTGGGTGATGGCGTGCAGCTCGTCCTCGCCGAGAGCCACGAACAGCGTGAGGCGCTTCATGGGAGCGGAGGCACTAGCACAGGGCCACGGCGTTCGCGGTGCGTAATCCTTTACACGCCCTGTGGCGCGGGCGCCCCACCCATGTGATCGTAATGTTGCGACGCAGTGCGTATCCGTTTACGCGTCGGGCGCACGCGTCGATCTGTTGATAACCAATCCAACCCACCTCAACTACTCAATAATCGTGCGACTTCGTGGCTGAGGCCCGCTTCGTGCAGCTCTGGCGCGTGTCCCCGTGACCAAACCCAGGAAGGCGCCTGAAAAGGCGCGCGTGATCAAGATGGCCCTAGTCAACTCCGCCTCGAACCGCTCCCCCGCTCCCGCCGTGGTCACCACGCTTGCCCCCGGCAGCGACAAGGCGGTTCGCATCCTCGCCAAGTCGCTGTTCCGCCAGCTCAAGAACGCCGGCTATCAGCACCGCCATATTCTCACGCTCTCCGCGGAGCTCGTCAGCCTCATCACCACCGACATGCGACCCTGCTCCCCAGCACCTGCCGACAAGAAATCGACCTCGTAACCTCGTACTCTTCCGCCACCCGGGCACCCGCCGGGCCGTTGACGTTGCAGGCGGTGGCGAATAGGCTGCCCGACTCCGCGGTGCCGAAGGCGGCGCTGCGCCTCACACGGAGCTCGTCATGGCCACTCGCATCGGTATCAACGGTTATGGTCGCATCGGACGCTCGGTCGTTCGCGCGTTCCAGGCAGCCGGTCATCCCTCGGACGTCGAGATCGTCGCCATCAACGATCTGACGGATGCGAGGACCCTTGCACACCTCACCGCGCACGACTCGGTGCACGGTCGCTACCCCGGCAAGGTGTCGGTCGAAGGGGACAAGCTCGTCGTCGACGGCCGCAACATCGCCATCACGGCCGAGCGCGACCCCTCGAAGATCCCGTGGAAGGACCACGGCGTGCAGATCGTGCTCGAGTGCACCGGGCTCTTCACCGATGCAGAGAAGGCCCGCGGCCACCTTCACGACGGAGTGAAGAAGGTGCTCATCTCTGCGCCCGGCAAGGGCCAGGACGTGACGCTCGCCCTCGGCATCAATCACGAGCTCTACGAGCCTGCGAAGCACCACGTCATCTCCAACGCGTCGTGCACCACGAACTGCCTCGCGCCCGTCGCCAAGGTCCTCGACGAGAGCTTCGGCATCGTCACCGGCATGATGACGACCGTGCACTCCTACACGAACGACCAGAGCATCCTCGATCAACCGCACAAGGACCTCCGTCGAGCACGCGCTGCGGCGCTGTCCATGATCCCCACGTCGACCGGCGCGGCGAAGGCGCTCTCCGAGGTGCTGCCCAGGCTGAAGGGCAAGCTCGACGGCTTCGCGGTGCGCGTGCCGACGCCGAACGTGTCGATGGTCGACCTCACGGTGCGGGTCGAGAAGACGACGACGCGCGAGGCCGTCAACGAGGCCTTCCGCAAGGCGGCGAAGGACGCGTCGTACCTCGGCGTGCTCGCGGTGACCGATGAGCTGCTGGTCTCCATCGACTTCGGCGGAGATGCACACTCGGCCACCGTCGACGCGGCATCGACGATGGTGCTCGGCGACCTCGTGAAGATCGTCGCCTGGTACGACAACGAGACCGGCTACGCCACGCGCCTGTTCGAGCTGGCGCGCCTCGTCGCCCGAAAGGGCGTCTGATGAGCGAGGCAGGCAAGATCAAGGTCGTCACCGAGCTGCCGGACGGCGCGGTGAGCGGCCGGCGTGTGTTCGTCCGTGTGGACCTCAACGTCCCCCTCACGCCCGCCGGCGGCGTCGCCGACGACGCGCGCATCCGGGCCTGCCTCCCCACCATCCAGCACCTCGTCAAGCGCGGCGCCCGCATCGTGCTCGGCTCTCACCTCGGCCGGCCGAAGGGCATCGACGCGAAGCTCTCGCTGGAGCCCGTTGCGATGCGGCTCGCCGACCTGCTCGCAACGGACGTGCGCCTCGCCGACGAGGTGGTCGGTGACGGAGCGCGCAAGGTCGTGAGTGACCTGCGCGACGGAGAGATCGCGCTCCTCGAGAACCTGCGCTTCCACCCCGGCGAGGAGCAGAACGACGAGCACCTCTGCAAGCAGCTCGCGTCCTACGCCGACACATACGTGAACGACGCGTTCGGTACGGCGCACCGCGCGCATGCATCCACCGTCGGCATGGTCCGCTTCGTTGCCGACAAGGCCGCAGGCCTACTCATGAAGAAGGAGCTCGACTTTCTCGGCAAGCTCCTCGGCAACGTAGAGCACCCGTTCCTCGCCATCGTCGGTGGCGCGAAGGTGTCCGACAAGATCGCAGTGCTCGAGAACCTGCTCCGGCGTGTCGACGGCTTCGTCATCGGCGGCGCGATGGCCAACACGTTCCTCGCGGCGCGCGGGAGCCAGATGGGCAAGAGCCGAGTCGAGGAAGACAAGCTCGCGGTCGCGCGCGCGTTCCTCCGCAAGGCAGAGGAACGCGGCACGGAGGTCCTCCTCCCGCAGGACGTGGTCGCCGCACACGGGCTCGACGCGCCGTCGGGCGAGGTCGTCGATGCGAAGTCGATTCCCGAGCACCTCATGGCGCTCGATATCGGGCCCGCGGCGCGGAAGACGTTCGCAGCGCGCGTCGACCGAGCAAGAACCATCTTCTGGAACGGCCCGATGGGTGTGTTCGAGAAGTCTCCGTTCGCAGAGGGCACACTGGCCGTCGCGCGCGCGGTCGCCGACAGCCGTGGGCTCACCGTCATCGGCGGGGGCGACTCGGTCGCGGCCATCGAGCAGGCGGGGCTCGCCGCGAAGATCACGCACATCTCCACCGGCGGAGGGGCCTCGCTCGAGTTCCTCGAAGGCAAGACGCTGCCCGGCATTGCCGCGCTCGAGAGCTGAGGTCCCCATGGCACGCACCCCGCTCGTCTGCGGCAACTGGAAGCTGCACAAGACCATCGCCGAGAGCATCGCTCTCGCGAACGACATCAAGAATGCAGTCGCGGTCGTGCGTGACGTGGAGGTGGCGATCGCCCCCGTCTACACGGCGCTGTATCCCGTCGGCAGAAAGCTCGAGGGCTCGGCAGTCGCGCTCGCGGCGCAGGACTGCTTCTGGGAGGATCAGGGCGCGTATACCGGCGAGGTGTCGGTCTCGCTGCTCAAGGACGTGGGGTGCGCGTACATCATCGTCGGCCACTCGGAGCGTCGCCAGCTCTTTGGGGAGCTCGACGCGGCCGTGGCGCAGAAGGCCAAGGCCATCTTGAAGCACGGCCTCTCTCCCATCGTGTGCGTCGGCGAGACGCTCGCGGAGCGCGATGCCGGCGAGACGTTCGGCCGCATCGGGGTACAGCTCGAGGGCTCGCTCTCCGGCATCACCGCCACCGACGGCGCTCGCGTGGTCCTTGCCTACGAGCCCGTGTGGGCGATCGGCACTGGTCGCACGGCCACGCCGCAGCAGGCCGAGGAGGTCCACGTGTTCATCCGCGCCCGGATCGTCGATCGCTGGGGGCCCGAGGTCGCGGACCGCGTGCGCATCCAGTACGGTGGCAGCGTCAAGCCGGACAACGCAAAGCAGCTCCTCGAGCAGCCGAACATCGATGGCGCGCTGGTCGGTGGCGCCTCGCTCAAGTCGGATGACTTCCTCAAGATTGTCAAGTATAGACAGGGCTAAATCATGGTCACACTCATCACCGTCTTCCACGTCATTGCGTGCGTCTTCCTCATCCTCGTCGTGCTCCTGCAGGCGGGCAAGGGGGGTGGCGTAGGCGCCGCGCTCGGTGGTGGCACGAGCGCCCAGGTCTTCGGTGGCCGGGGCGCCGGCACGTTCCTCGAGCGCCTCACGGCCGGAACTGCCGTCGTGTTCATGGTGACGTCGATGTCGCTCGCGTACATCGCGAGCCGCAGCGACTCCGTGCGCCTCCAGAAGCAGAGCGTCGATCAGGCCGAGAAGAAGAAGAAGGACGACGCGAAGGCGGCCGACGACGCCGCCAAGAAGGACGCCGAGGATCGCGCCCAGAAGGACCCAGTCGCGCCCGTCGAGAAGGTCGAGGAAGCCGCTCCGGTCGCAGTGCCCGCGAAGACCGAGGTCAAGCCCCGGACGAAGCCGGATACGAAGGGCGAAAGGAAGATCGAGACCAGGACCGTCGCGCCCGCCGTGACGGAGACGAAGCCCGAGACGAAGCCCGAGACGAAGCCCGTCGAGTAGCGTCCACCGCTCCGCAACGCAAAGAGCCGCCTCCCACCCGGGGACGCGGCTCTTTTTTGTCCAGGGTGCCGAGAACAGTTGCGGCTAGCGGTGACCACCTCGACCGCCGCCGTGAAACCCGCCGCCACCGCCGAAGCCGCCACCGCCGTGGAATGCACCGCCGCCACCGCCGTGGAACCCGCCACCCCCACCGAAGCCGCCGCGGTACCCGCCGCTCACGCCACCCCGGTATCCACCGCCATAGCCGCCACCGATGCGGCCGCCGCCATATCCGCCACCGATGCGGCCGCCGCCATATCCCCCGACGTGACCGTAGCCATAACCGCGCCCGTAGCTGGCGCGCGGCGCAAAGCCACGCTGGGCGCCGTAGCTACGAGGTGGGGACACGTACCGACCGCCGTAGCCTCGACCGTACCCGTACCCCTGGCCATAGCCGCGCCCGTAGTAACCGCCGTAACCGTAGCCGTACGAAGGGTAGCTGTAGCCGTAATACGGGTAGCCGTAGCCCCCGTAGCTGTAATAGCCCGGGTCGTAATATCCCGAGCTGTAGACGTACGTCGGGTCGTAGCCCTCGCCATACGGGTCGGCGACGCCGATGGTCGTCGACGGCACGACGATCGTCGGGGCGACTGTGATGGGCGCCTGCTGCACCGGCGCCTCGCTGCACACGGCGCACTCGTCATCGCCGTAGCCCGCCTGCGGGTCCACATATTGGGGCTGCCCGTACTGGGGCTGCACCTGCCTCCGCGGCTGCGCGTACGGCGACTGCGGGACGTACTGCTGCGCTGGAGGTGGCTGGTCGGCTTGCTGCGCCTGGGCCGTACCCTCGTATGTCGGGGTCTCGGTGGCCGTCTGCGCCATGGCGGGGGCGGCCGCAAGGAGGAGCGAGAACGTCAGGATGTTACGCATGCCCTAGTATACGCGCGGCTTCGCCGTTTGTTCAGGGTGGGACTCGAGCGCCACCGTGTCGCGCATGTGAGCCAGATCGCTCGATTCGGGAGCGGTCAGTTCTTTCGGTCCAGCGTGTAGCGGCCCAGGGCGCGCAGCGCCTCGGCGCGTGCACCGAACGGCTCCAGCGCTGCCAGGCCCTCCGCCATCACCTCGGCAGCGCGCTTGCCAGCCCCGTCGGCACCCAGCAGATCGATGAACGTCGTCTTGCCGGCCTCTTTGTCCGAGCCCGGATCCTTGCCGAGCGTCGCGAGGTCGGCGGTGGCGTCGAGGACGTCATCGACGATCTGGAACGCGAGGCCCAGCGCGCGGCCGTAGACGGAGAGCTTGTCGAGCTCGGCCTCCGAGGCGCGGCCCATGCGTGCGCCGGCCCGGATGGAGACGAGCAGGAGCTCGCCGGTCTTCGCCCGATGCAGCTTCTCGAGCGTGACGATGTCGATCTGCTTGCCGGTCGCCTCGATGTCGATGACCTGCCCTCCGACCATCCCGACGGCGCCAGCCGCCCGACCGAGCTCATAGACGACCTCGCAGACCTCGACCTCCCTGCCCTTGCGGTTCTGCGCAGCGACCCGGAACGCCTCGGCGCACAGCGCGTCGCCCGCCAGGATCGCGATGGCCTCGCCGAACTTCTTGTGGTTCGTCGGACGGCCGCGACGAAAGTCGTCATCGTCCATGGCGGGGAGGTCGTCGTGGATGAGCGAGTAGGTGTGGATGTACTCGATGGCACAGCCGGCGTCGAGCGCATCCTCGGCCTTGCCACCGACGGCTTCGCACGCTGCGAGCGCGAGGATCGGGCGCAGCCGCTTGCCCCCCGCGAGCAGGCTGTAGGCCATCGATTCGTTCAGCGTGTGAGGCGCGCCGTTCGCGCGTTCGAGGTGAGAGGCAAGCGCGCGCTCCACCATGCCGCGTCGCTCGTTGAGGTAGCTGTCCAGATCGAACGTCATCGTCGTGTCTCTCCTAGAGGCCGAACTTTTCCACGCGGCGCAGGAGCGCGAAGCGCGAGATGCCGAGCAGCTCGGCGGCCTTCGCTTTCTTGCCGTTCGCCATCTTGAGCGCCTCGACTAGGAGTCGCTTCTCCGTGTCGTCAAGCGTGTCGATGCCGGGCCGGAACTCGATGGTCATCCCGGTCTCGAGCGCGCCCGCCACACCGATGCGAGGTGCACCGCGATGCACCGGCGACCTCACGCGATCCGGCAGGTGCGAGGGCTCGATCTCGCCATGCTGCTCGAGGATCACCGCGCGCTCGATGACGTTCTTGAGCTCGCGCACGTTGCCAGGCCACTCGTAGCCGACGAGGATCGCGCGCGTCTCCGCGCCCATGACCGGCGTCGGCTTGCCTGCGCGCCGCGCGTACTCGCTCGCGAAGTGCTCGGCGAGGAGCGCGATGTCCTCACCGCGCGCGCGGAGCGGTGCAATCGTGATGGGGAAGACCGAGAGGCGGTGATACAGGTCGAGCCGAAACTTGCCCTCCTCGACGAGGCGACCAAGATCGCGGTGGCTGGCAGAGATGACTCGCGCGCTCATCTCGATCGGCTTCACGCCGCCGACGCGCTCGAACGTGCGCTCCTCGAGGACGCGCAGGATCTTGCCCTGGAGCTGCAGCTCCATGTCCCCGACCTCGTCGAGCAGCACGGTGCCCTTGCCGGAGACTTCGAGGCGGCCGGGCTTGCGCTGCTCCGCGCCCGTGAACGCGCCGCGCTCGTGACCGAAGAGCTCGCTCTCGGCGAGAGTGGTCGGCAGCGCGACGCAGTCGATTGCGACGAACGGCTCCTTGTTGCGAGGTGATAGCGCATGGATGGCGCGTGCGACCACGCCCTTGCCGGTGCCACTCTCGCCGGTGAGCAGCACCGTCGTATCCTGCGCCCGCGCCACCTCGACGATGCGGTCGCGCACCTCGCGAATCGCCGCCGAGTCCCCGAGCAGCTCGGGAGTGCGCGCGGCGTCACCCAGGTGAATGGGAGCTGCGCGCTGTTCGACCGCGCTCTTCATGCGGGCGATGCGCTCCGTCTCGACCACGCGCTCCACGATGCCAGGGAGCTCTGGGGACTTGGTGAGGTAATCACTGGCACCCCGACGCATCGCCTCGACTGCGTTCTCGATTGTGCCGTACGCGGTCATCATGAGCACGGTCGGTGGCGGCCGGAGCGCGCGTAGCGGCGGGATGAGGTCGAGCCCATTGCCGTCGGGTAGCATGTAATCGAGGATGACCAGGTCGAACCCGCCCGCCCGTGCCGCCGCGAGCCCCGCCTGCGCCGTGCCCGCAACGTGCGCCTCGACCCCGCGACGAGACAGCAGCCGCTTGAGCGACAGCGCGTACGTCTCCTCGTCGTCGACGATGAGGGTGCGGAAGGTCATGGGCGCGCCGCGTATATCATATTCGGCGGCGTGGAACGCTCGTGCGCGTGCTTGAGTGAGTCGGTGAGCGAGCGCGGCTCGATGAGTCTAGAAGCCTGGCGATCAGCCGGAGAGATGGTCGGCTCCGACGGGGGTTCGCTGCTCGCGAGTCGAAGGGACGGGTCCGACGCTCCTCTTCGTCCACGGTTTCCCGACGGCATTTTTCGACCGGGCGAAGGTCTGGCCCGCGCTGACGCCGCACTTTGGCTGCACGGCGCTCGATATGCTCAGATTTCTCGGCAGCGCTGCGCGAACGAGCGTATCTCGGGTGCCCACATGGTCGCGCGTCACCGGGAGCTCATTCCCCAGCCCGACGTCGTCGAGCTTGCCGGCGTCGGTCACTACCGGCAGCTGGAAGCGCCCGATCGGGTCGTGGGTGCCGCGCTGCTCTTCCTCTGCCTCTGCGCGGGCGCGTGACCGGCCCGGCAGCTCGATCACCACGCGCGTCCCGCCGCCGCGGCGCCGCGGCAGACGGATACGGCCCTTGTGCTCGATCGTTCCTGGGCAGTATTCGCGTCCCCCGTCGCTGCGGCCCGGCCGCTGCGAGCCTCCCCCACCGCGCGTGTCTCGCGCGCGCTCCTTCCGCTCAACCCGGCAGCTCGATCACCACGCGCGTCCCGCCGCCGCGGCGCCGCAGCAGACGGATACGGCCCTTGTGCTCGTCGATGATCTGCTTCGACACCGCGAGGCCGAGGCCGGTGCCGCGGGTCTTCGTCGAGAAGAAGGGATCGAACACTCGTCGGCGCGCGGACTCGGGCACGCCCGGGCCGCGGTCGGCGACGGCGACGACGACGAGATCGCCGAAGCGGCTGGCGTCGAGCTGCACCACGCCGGTCGGTGACGCCTCCACCGCGTTCAGCAGCACGTTGAGCAGCACCTGCTTGATCGCATCGGGGTCGCAGCGCGCCATGAGCGGCCGCTCCGTCACCACCTGCAGCTCGTGGCCCGTGGTCTTCGCGCGGGCGAGCGCGACCGTCTCGTCGATCACCGACGCGAGATCGGCCGGACGCCGCTCGTAGCGCCGCGGTCGCGCGAAGCGCAGGAAGTCGGTGACGATGTTGTCGAGCCGCCGCACCTCGCGCGCGATCGCTTGCAGCTCGCCGATCACCGGGCTTTCGTCGCCGAGCTCCTCTGCCACCACCTGCGCCGCCGCGCCGATGGACACGAGCGGGTTGCGGACCTCGTGCGCGATGCGCGCGGCCATCTCGCCGAGCGCAGACAGTCGCTCCGTCTCGAGCAGACGCGCGCGCAGCTTCTTCCGCTCCGTCTCGCTGCGCCGTCGCTCGGTGAGATCGTGCACGCGCCAGATGGCTCCGGCCGGCCGGCCGTCGTCGTCCGCGAGGAACAGCGAGGAGACGGCGCTCGCCACCGCGCCTCCGCCCTTGTGTCTGAGCGCGATCTCGCACTCCGCGAAGCCGCTCGCCAGCACCAGGCGCGTGAGCTTCTCCGCCGTCTCGCGCGACCGCGCGTCTGCCACCAGCTCGAGCACGTCCAGGCCGAGGACCTCGCCCGCGTGGTAGCCGAGGATGCGCTCGACAGCCTCGTTCGCCGACACGATGCGGTGGTCCGCGTCGAGCGTGAGGATCGCGTCCGACAGAGACGAGAGCACCTTGCCGAGGTGCTCCCGCGCGCGCTGGATTTCCCGCCGCAGCTCCGTCTCCGCCCGCCGGTCCTCGACGGCGGCGATGAGCAGGTCGCGCGGCCCGGGCGCGAGCGTGATGCGCAGCGGCATGTCGCTGCCCGGACGCTCGACCTCGATGGTGACCTGGCCCTCGTCGCGGAGTCGATCGCGCAGCGGGAGCAGCGGCGCCTCGTCGAGGTCGAGCACCTCCCACAGCGGCTGCTCCGGGCCCGGGCCGGCGATGACGGTGAGATCATGCTTGAGCGTGTAGATCACCGGCGCAGACGCGCGCATCTGCGTGAAGCTTGCGAGGCGCTCCACGTCCGCCGAGATGGCCGCGGACTCCAGGTCGGCGCCGACACGATCCGCGTACGCGACGAGCAGCTCTCGATCCTCGACGGAGAGCCCGGACTCGTCCGGCTTCTCGACGACGAGGAGGCCGAGCACGCCGGTCCCGCCCGGGATCGGCGCGACTGCGAATGTGCGCGGACCGATCGTCTGGCGAATGATCGCGATGAGCGCGTCGTCGATGAAGCTGCCGGTGAGCTCGCCCACGTCGTGCGTCACGATCACGCGACCCTCTTCGAAGGCGCGTACGAGGATGCTGTCCTCGACCGACAGCGGCATTCGTGCGCCCTCGAGCGGGAAGCCGAGCTCCGACTCGACGGCCTGCAGGCGCGCGAGCTCCTGGTTGGTGATCGACGTCTTGAAGACCAGCGCCTTCTTCGCATCGTCCAGCAGGGCGAGCTGCACGGAGCCACATCCGAGGACCCGGGCAGCTGCGTACAAGATCATGCGGGTCGTCTCGAGCGAGTGGTCGACGCCGGCCATCGCGGCATCATGCACCGATTGCGACTGCCTCGACGCGTGCGATTCCGCACCCACCGCACGGGTGCGAGACCGCTCGGCGGTTCACGTGGCGCGGGGAGGCGCCAGGCGGGAACGCATCGAGGGGTGAAATCGTTCGTGATGTTAGCAATTTGAATCACAGGGCTACATGTTGTCGCGGGGCATGCTCCGTGCATCTCCACGACGGTGAGGTGATCGCTTGAGCGACGGACAGGAAAACGCACCGGACCGGATCCGTCTCCGCAAGGCGGACCACATCGCGCTGTGCGCTTCCGGCGAGGTCGAGTTCCGCGACAAGGGCCCGCTCTTCGACGAAGTCCAGCTCGTTCACGACGCGCTGCCGGACCGGCACTTCGACGACGTGGACCTGTCCACGAAGCTGCTCGGCAAGACGCTTCGCGCCCCGCTCGTCATCAGCGCGATGACGGGGGGTACCGAGGAAGCGCAGCAGATCAACCACGACCTCGCGCGCGCCGCGGAGACGCTCGGCATCGGTTTCGGGCTCGGCTCGCAGCGCGCCATGATCGTCGACCCGGCGCTGCTCGCGACGTATCGCGTCCGCGAGATCGCTCCGACGGCGCTCGTGCTCGGCAACCTCGGCCTCGTCCAGGCACGCTCGATGTCCACCGGCGCCGTCCGCGAGCTCTGCCAGTCCGTCGGCGCCGACGCGCTGTGCGTCCACCTGGCAGCGTCGATGGAGCTCGTGCAGCCGGGCGGCGATCGCGACTTCCGCGATGGTCGCAAGGTGCTGGAGCGCCTCCACAAGGACCTCGGCCTCCCCATCGTCCTCAAGGAGACCGGCTCCGGCATCTCCCGTCGCGTCGGCAAGGTCGCGCGCGAAATCGGTATCACCACCATCGACACCTCGGGCGCTGGCGGCACGTCGTGGGTGGGCGTCGAGGCGAAGCGCGCCACCGGAAACGTGCGGGCGCTCGGTGAGGAGCTGTGGGACTGGGGCATCCCCACCGCAGCGTCGGTTGGTCTCTGCGCGGACCTCGGGCTCGACATCATCGCGACAGGTGGCCTGCGCTCCGGCTCCGACGTGTCGCGAGCGCTTGCGCTCGGCGCGGCAGCCGGCGGGCTCGCCGCTCCGGTGCTCCGCGCGTGGCGCGACGTCGACCCCGAAACCGGCAAGCCAGGCGGCTACGAGGGTGCGATGCGGTACCTCACCCTCGTCATCGACAGCGTCCGCGCCACCGTTTTTCTCACGGGCTGCCGCACCCCCGCGGAGCTGCGTCACGCACCGAAGATCATCGGTTCGACGCTGCGTGCGTGGCTTGAGCAGGGTCGGTAGCCGTGCAGCTCGCCTCCGCCACCCCGCTCGTGAACGCCGCGCTTCCCTGCGCGGAGCATGCCGTCGTCGGGCGCGCATCCGGCAAGGTGATCCTTCTCGGCGAGCACGCGGTGGTCTACGGCGTCCCGGCGCTGGCGGGCGCGCTCGAGAGCGGCGTCACCGTGGAGCGCACCGCGGGCACCGGCCTCGTTCGCGTGCCCGCGTGGACCCTCGAAGTGGAGCTCGGTTCGGCAGCGGCGGAGACGATGTCCATCGGTCGCGCGATGTCCGCGATCGTCGCGCGCCTCGGCGTTCCGGCGCTTCCGCGCGACCTCGATCTAGTCGTGCACTTCGGCGTGCCCACGGGCTCGGGCCTCGGCAGCTCGGCAGCGCTCGCGGTCGCGCTCGCCCGCGCGCTCGCGTCCGTTCACGGGCTCGCTGCCGATGAGACGCTCATCGGGCAAGCCGCGATGGACTCCGAGACCGTGATCCACGGCCGTCCGAGCGGGCTCGACCACACCATCTCGCAGCGCGGCGGCTTCGGCCTGTTCGTTCGCGGTCGCGGCCTCGAGCCCGTCCGCGCGGCGCACCCCGTCCCGCTCGTCATCGGGCACACCGGTAAGGAGCGTGACACCAAGGGTCGTATCGCGCGCGTCGCCGAGCTGCTCGCGCAGCAGCCGGCCCTCATTCAACAACGCATCGACCGCATCGGCGCGCTGGCGCTCGAGGCTGCTCGCGCCGTCGAGCGCGGCGACCTCGAGGCGCTCGGCCGTGCCATGCGCATGAACCAGGAGGAGCTCCGCGTGCTCGAAGTGTCGTGTCCCGAGATCGAAGTCATGGTGAAGAGCGCCGAAGCTGCCGGCGCGCTCGCCTGCAAGCTGACCGGCGGTGGCGGTGGCGGCTGCGTCATCGCTCTCGCGCCGGGTCGTGAGCACGACGTCGCCGCCAGCTGGGCGCAGCTCGGCCTGCGCAGCTTCGTCACGTCGGTGGGGGCGCGGTCGTGAGAGCCGTCGCCGAGGCGCGTACCAACATCGCGCTCGTGAAGTACTGGGGCAAGCGCCCGGGCTCGCTCAACCTTCCGGCCGTCGGGAGCCTGTCGCTCACGCTCGAGGGGCTGTCCACGCGCACCGAGGTCCGCTTCGACGCGTCGCTGAATGCGGACACGCTCGACCTCAACGGCGCACCCGAGACGGGCCTGGCTCGCGACAAGGTGTCCAGGTTCCTCGACCTCGTGCGCGCGGAGAGCAAGCTCGCGGCGCGCGCCGCCGTGATCAGCGCCAACAACTTCCCCACCGCGGCCGGACTTGCTTCGTCGGCCAGCGCGTTCTCCGCGCTCGCGCTCGCAGCCACGCGCGCCGCGGGGCTCCAGCTGGACGGCAAGTCGCTGTCCATTCTCTCGCGTCGCGGCTCCGGCTCGGCAGCTCGCTCGCTGTTCGGCGGCTTCGTGCGCATGCACAAGGGCACGCAGGAGGACGGCCTCGACAGCTTCGCGCAACCGATCACGACGCGTTCGGCCGAGGACATGGACGTACGGATGGTGCTCGGCATCACGCGCAAGGGGCAGAAGGAGATGCTCTCCACCGACGGCATGCGTCACACCGCGGAGACATCTCCCTACTTCGCCGCGTGGGTCGCGACGTCGGAGCCCGACCTCGCCGACGCGGAGGCCGCGATCGCGAACGGAGACCTCGAGGCGCTCGGCGTCGTCACGGAGCGCAGCGCGCTCACGATGCACGCCTCCGCGCTCGCCTCGCGCCCGGCGGTGCTCTACTTCGTCGGCGCCACGATCGAGGGATTCAAGGCTATCGTTGCCATGCGCAAGGCCGGTATCCCGGCGTGGTTCACCTGCGACGCGGGCCCGCACGTGAAGGCACTCACGGATGCGGCACACGCCGACGAGGTCGCGCGCCGGCTGTCCGGGGTGCCGGGCGTGCTCGAGACGCGCGTTTGCAGGCCCGGCAAGGCAGCCGAGGTCCTCGAAACCTAGTGGGCACCGACGGCCTCAGCGACCTCTCTGTACGGGCGCCGGGCAAGGCGATCGTGTGCGGCGAATACGCCGTGCTCGACGGCGCGCCGGCGATCTGCGTTGCCGTCGAGCGACATGTCGTCGCGTGCGCGGGCTCGGGCGTGAAGTCGCCGTTCGTCGAGGCGGCGCTGCGCCACGCTGCGCGCGCACTCGGCACCGAGCCGCTCCGATCGGTGGCCGTCGACTCGACACCGCTGTACGAGGCCACCTCGAAGATCGGCCTCGGATCGTCTGCCGCGGTGACCGCAGCGGTGGTCGGCCTTGCGTTCGCCGCCGCTGGCCGCTCACTCGACGACAAGGCGCAGCTCTTCGCCATCGCGGACGCCGCGCACGCCGAAGCGCAGGGCGTCGTGGGCTCCGGCATCGACGTCGCCACCTCCGTCTATGGCGGCGCCATCCGCTTCCAGCGTGGTACCGACGTGAAGATCGCTCCGATCGCGTGGCCTAGCGCGCTGACGCTCACCTTCGTGTTCTCGGGTCAGAGCGCGTCCACGCCGGATCTCGTCGGCCGCGTGCGCACGCTGCGTGAGCGGGACGCCACCACCTACGCAGCGCGCATGGGCGCGCTGACGGAGCTGGCGAAGGGCTTCGCCGCAGCGCTCGAGCGTGGCGACGCGATGAATGCGATCGCCGTCGCTGCGCGGTGGCAGCCTGCACTGGCGGCTCTCGGTCAGGCGGCCGACGCGCCCATCGTCACGCCCTTCTTCGAGGAAGTTGCGGCCATTGCGCAGGCGCACGGCGCAGCGGCAAAGCCCTCGGGCGCAGGCGGCGGTGATCTCGGCGTCATCCTCTCGCTCGGCGACTGCACGTCCGCGCTCCACGGCGCGCTCGCTCGCAGGAACATCCACACGCTCTCGCTCGTCCCGCGCGGTCCTGCGCGCGGCCTCTCTCTCGCGCACGCCCCGGAGCACCGCCGATGACCCGCTCGTCTCGCCTCGCAGGCTTCTACAAGCTCTCCATCGACGAGCGCCGCCGGGAGATCGCCAAGCAGTGTGGGTTCGATG
>JAYTLP010000370.1:0-8053 GCA_043729375.1 Myxococcales bacterium | reverse complement strand
GGGCGGAGCTGCGCACGCTGCACGGCATGATCCGCGAGCGCATCGTGCGCGGTTGCGAGCGCGCGATCCGTCTGCTCGCCATGGTGTATCCGCCGCGCGACGTGATGGGACTCCATCACTCGCTGCGTGCCCACTCGCAGGTGCAGCGCGAGGCGGCGCTCGAGTTCCTCGACGCGCTCGTCGACCTGCCCAGCAAGCAGCGGCTGCTCGACGTCCTCCGCATCGCGACGCTCGAGAATCCGTCGCAGCTGCCTTCCATCGAGCGAGACGAAGCACTCGTCGCGCTCATGGCCGTCGACGACAGCTTGCTGCGGTCGTGCGCGGCGTGGAGCGCCGTCACCTGCGGTGTCCTGTTCGACGAGGTACGTCAGATGAGCAAGACGGACCCGAGCCGCAAGGTGCGGATGGTCGCGAAGTTCGTTCTATCGACGCGCAAGCAACGTCGAACCCTGCCCCAAGCCGCCGGACCGGCGGCCGGGCCCATCGTGGAGGAACACAGTGCGAATTGATGCGCGACACACTCTTATAGTTGGACTGCTGCTGACGGCGCCGATGCTGGGGGTCGCCCGCGCCGAGGGGGATGCGCCCGTGGAGGCACTCGCCCCCGAGCGCTACGCCTTCACGCCCGACCTCAAGCTCCACCAGCACCCCGACATGGTGGTGAGCGAGCCGGTGGAGGATCCGCTTCCGGGCATGTCCGACACGGAGCTCGACGAGCGCGAGCGCTTCCTCGACGCTGCCATCGCGCGCAACGCACACCTCACGAGGGTCTGGCAAGGCATCTGGACCTCGGGCTACGCCCTCGGCTTCGTCGTCCAGTCGGCCCGCGCGGTGAGCGCCCAGCATCGCTCGCCGCGCTTCGATCTATCCTACAGCGCCGCAAAGGCTGCCTTCGGCGTGATCGGCCGCATGGCGCGTCCGGTACGCGCGGTGCACGGCCCGACGCCGGATGAGCTGTACCCCGGCGACAGCCACGCTCAGCGCGCGGAGCGGCTCCTCGCCGCCGAGGCGATGCTGCGCCTCGATGCGAAGCAGAACGACAACCGCTACAAGTGGTACGCCCACGCCATCAACGTGGTGCTGAATCTCACCGGGGGGCTCGTGACCGGCCTCGTCTATCACGACTGGTCGCGCGGCATCACGAGCCTGGGCATCGGCATCGGCGTCGGAGAGCTGTCGATCTGGACCCAGCCGTGGCAGGCCAAGCGCTCTTACAAGGAGTACAAGGCGCGCTACGGCCTCGCGAACTCTTCATCTGGCGCGTCGCTCCCCGCATCACAGCCCAAGGTTGCAAGGGTTCGCAGCAACGGGCTCCTGGGTTTCTCCTTCTGAGAGGCATGTCATGAACGTGACCCGATCGTTTCTCTTCTTCGCATCCGCATCGTTGCTGGGCTGCGGCGGCCCCGCTGCCCAGCCGAAGCGCGACATCAAGCTCACCTCGCCGAAGGAGCTCTGCGCCAAGCAGAACCTGCCGGACAACGGCTTTTGCATGCCGGCAGACCGCATCGAGCGCCTCCTCAAGGCCGGCGACATGAACGTGCTGCAGGCGCGCGCCACCTCGAGCGGCACCGCCGGCGCGCAGACCTTCTGGCTCGAGTTTCCGAAGGAGCACGTGGTCCTCAAGGCCAAGTGGAAGGAGGCCGCCCGAGGCGGGTCGGCGCTCAACAACGAGCCTCGCAAGGAGCTCGCCGCGTACGTGTTCCAGAAGCTCTTCCTGGATCCGGACGAGTTCGTCGTTCCGCCCACCGTGGGTCGTTGCATTCCGCTCGAGGTCTACAAGGCCGAGGTGCGGCCCACCAAGCCCACGTTTCCCGGCACGGAGTGCGCGTTCGGCGCCGTCTCGTACTGGCTCGAAGGCATCCACGAGATGCCGCCCTTCGACAAGAGCCGCTTCGAGAGTGATCTTCGCTACCGGTCGGCGATCGCGAACCTCAACCTGTTCACGTACCTCTTCGACCACCGCGACACGCGGCCGGCAAACTTCGCGATGACCAAGAACCACGACGAGCCGCGCGCGTTCGCCATCGACAACGGCCTCGCGCTGAGCGGCCTCAAGAACCCGCGCACCGCCTTTCTGCACGAGTGGGAGCACATCGTGGTGTCCAAGGTTCCCCACGAGAAGATCGAGCGCTTGCGCAAGATCACGCGCGCGGATCTCGACAAGCTGGCGACGGTGGCCGAGTTCAGCATCAACGGCAAGCAGCTCGACGAGATCCCCACGACGGCAGCGTTCGAGGACGACGAGGGCGTGCGGCTGAAGGAGAACATCGTGCAGCTCGGGCTCAAGACCGCCGAGATCGACGGCATCGAGAGTCGCATCAAGGAGCTGCTGCAGCGGGTGGATTCCGGCAAGCTGGCGCAGTACTGACCCCGGGCAGCGACGGGACCGCGGTCGTTCGCGCGCCGCGGGTCCCGCAAGCTGGTCGACGTGCCCGCGACGGTCGTCGGTACGGGCGCCTCATCGACGGGAACGATCAGGTCACCTCTGACGGTTTGCCTCGATGAATCGCTCGAACGAGCGCCTGATGCGCCGGTTCCACAGCGAAGTGGGGTCGTGCCCGAAGCCGAGCAGCTCGTGCTTCCACGCATCGGGCGGCTCGTGCCCCTCGACACACACGCGGTAGAGCGCGACGACGAGGCCCGTGCGATCGCGGCCGTTCTCGCAGTGAACGTAGACGCGGCCCCGCACGATGGCTTCGAGGCCCGTGCACAGCAGCTCGTTCGAGGCACCGAAGATTCCGAGGAAGGGCAGATGGTGGAACTGCAGGCCCGTCGCCCTCGCATGATCGTGCTCGGCTCTTCGCACCAGCGGATGCTCGCGTCGCAGGTCGAGCACCTGCTCGACGCCGAGCGCCTTCAGGACGAGGAGCTGGGCCCGGTCGGGCTGCCCGCCGCGGTACATGCGTCGACCGATCTCGGCAAAGCGGGGCGGGGCAGCGGATGATGTTCCCTCGAAGAGCTCGGCCACGGGTCTGCTGAAGCGCACTCCTGTTGGATGCCGCCAGGGGCCCGGAACGTGTCTACCGCTTCCCTCGGCCGCGACGCCGTATTGCGTCAATCCGACGGATGAAGCGTCAGCGGGTTGACGCTGGGTCGTCGACGGCGATGGGCTTGCGACCGCCTGGCCACGGCACGAGTCGTGCTGCTCCTCGTGCGGTGCGAAGCGCATTGCGGCACTTTTCGAGGTCGAATCCACGCGTCGCGCGGGGCGCGCTCCTCGGCTGGTGCGTGGTCGTGAGCGTCATGTGCACCTACATGCTGGCGCGGCACGTCCTCGCGCTGCCCGTGCCCTCGCGCAGCCTCGCTTACGCGGTCTCCACCCTCGAGCAGCGACCCGACGAGCGGGGTCGCTGGGTCGCGCTCCACGTTCTTTCCGGAACCTGTGGCTGCTCCGCGCGCGCGCTCGACCACCTGCTCTCGTCCGAGCGCCCGCCTGAAGTGCTCGAGAAGATCCTGTGGGTCGGCCCGGCATCCCCCCTGCTCGAGGCCGCGCGGCAGAGGGGCTTCCGCGTCACCTACGTGACCGCCGACCAGCTCGCGACCACGTATCACGTCGAGGCGGTTCCGCTCCTCGTTGTCGTCGATCCGGCCGGCGTCGTGCGGTACGCAGGCGGTTACGCCTCGCGCAAGCAGGGCCCCGCGCCGCGTGACCTCGAGATCCTGGCCTCGGTGCGCGCGAAGCGAGAGGTCGTCGCCCTGCCGCTCTTCGGGTGCGCTGCGAGTCGCACGCTGCAACGCGCCCTCGATCCGCTGGCGCGGCTGTCCGATGCGCTCGAGTAGTCCGTTCGTGGAGACTGGATACCCATCGACATGGTGAAGCGAGTCATCGACTACCTCCGCCTGCCACGCGAGGTCACGGCGTTCGAGCGCTCGTACCTCGTGCGCCTCAACCGCATCGGCCTCGTGTTCTTCCTGCTGCACATCCCCGTCTTCATGGCCGTGGCGGCCGCATGTCACACCGGCGTCCTCGCCGCTTTCGCGCTCACGCTCGCGGTGCTGAGTGGATCCACGCTGGCCTACTTCACCTTCACGAACGTCCGCGCGATGTCTGCCGTCTTCGGGTTCACCGCGATGTGCATGGGTGGGCTGCTCGTGCACTTCGGCCAGGGCCCGATGCAGATCGAGATGCACTTCTACTTCTTCGTGCTGCTTGCGCTCCTCGCAGTGTTCGCGAACCCGCTCGCCATCGTGGTCGCGGCGCTCACCGTCGCTGTGCAGCACCTCCTCCTGTGGGTGCTCCTGCCGGCCAGCATCTTCAATTACGACGCGTCCCTGTGGACGGTCGGCGTCCACGCACTCTTCGTGGTGCTGGAGGCGGTGGCCGGCTGCTTCGTCGCGCGCAGCTTCTTCGACAACGTCATCGGCCTCGAGCGCATCGTCGCGCAAAGGACGCTGGAGCTCGATGGCCGCAACACCGACCTCCAGCTGCTCCTCGACACGGTCGGACAGGGCTTCCTCACGGTCGCGCTCGACGGGAGCATGTCCACGGAGCGCTCGGCCATGGTGTCGCGCTGGTTCGGCATCGCGCAGCCAGGTGAACGCTTCTGGGACTACGTCGACCGCACCGATGCCGGCTTCGCAGCTTCGTTTCGCGCCGGCTGCGAGGCCTTGCAGGACGACGCGCTCCCGACGGAGCTCCTCCTCGAACAGCTTCCGAAGCGCATGACCTACGGGCAAGCAACGTACGCCGTTGCGTGCCAGTCGATCCTCGACCGAGGCGCGGTGGTGAAGCTGCTCGTCGTGCTCACCGACGTCACGCGGCAGCTCGACGCCGAGCGAGTCGAGGAAGAGCAGCGTGAGTCGCTGGAGGTCTTCGGCCGCATCATGAGCGACCGATCCGGCTTCGTGGAATTCATCGCGGAGAGCGGGGTCCTGGTCGACGAGATCGTCCGCGCTCGCGACGACGACGCGGTGCGAGTCGCGAGCGCGCTGCACACGTTGAAGGGCAACTCCGGGGTCTTCGGGATGGGTAGCATCGCCACGCTGTGCCACCACCTCGAGGAGCGCCTCCTCGACGAGCGCCGCGTCCCCGATGCCGCAGCGCGCGCAGAGCTGGCGCTGCGCTGGGACGCTCGCGTTGCGAAGATCAGGGCGCTCCTCGGCGAGCGCAGCGACGGCACGATCGAGATCGTCGCTGCCGAGCACGACGCGCTGATGCGCGCGGCGGAGCGCGGTGCGCCGCGCGACGAGATGGTGGCGCTGCTGGCGAAGCTCGAGCTCGAGCCGACGGCGAAGCGGCTCGGCCGGATCGCGCAGCAGACACGGGCGCTCGGGGAGCGGCTCCACAAGCGCGTCCAGGTGCAGGTCGAATCGAACAACCTGCGGCTCGACCCCGCGCGCTGGAGCGGCTTCTGGAGCGCGTTCATCCACATCGTTCGCAACGCGGTTGACCATGGCCTCGACGGTCCGGAAGCGCGCATGCTCGCTTCGAAGCCGTCCATCGGAACGATCAGGCTGAGCACGTACATGGACGGTGACGCCGTCGTCGTCGAGGTCGCCGACGACGGACGCGGCATCGACTGGCCGCGGGTGGAGGAGCTTGCACGGTCACGCGGGCTGCCTCACGACAGCCGCGCCGCGCTCGTCGAGGCCCTTTTTGCGGACGGGTTCAGCACGAACGACGAGGTGACGGAGCTCTCGGGCCGCGGCGTCGGGCTCGGAGCCGTGCGCCGCGAGTGCGAGCGCCGCGGTGGGACGATGGTGGTCACGAGCGAGCCCGGAGCGGGAACGACGCTGCAGTGCAGGTTCGCGCTCGAGACGACCAAGATGGCGCCGCGCACGGGGCTCACGCTGCTCCCGCGCCCGGCGCAGCTCACGGGAGGCGCATAGATGAAGACCACGCTGGCGGCGTTGTTCGAGCACTACCTGGAAACATGCACCGCCGAGCTGTTCGCCGGGTACGGCGTGGAGCTGACGCCCTGCACGAGCGAGATGAGCGGGAGCGTCTCGGATGGTGTCGCGGGCATGATCGGCTTCGCGGGTGAACACCTGAAGGGGAGCCTGCTCCTCGGCACGATCTCCGCCGTCGTCCGGAGCACCTATCCGGTCGCAGCGCGAAGCGGGCCGGAGCCGGGCACGCCGGCGCTAGTGGACTGGGCGTCGGAGCTGTCGAATCAGCTGCTCGGTCGGCTCAAGAACCGCCTGCTCCGCCACGACGTGGCGTTCATCATCAGCACGCCCGTGGGCCTCTCGGGCGACCACCTCCGGCAGTCGAAGCTCGCGACGGCGACCCGGCGCACCGCCTTGCTCCGCGCGCCTGCGGGAATCGTCGTGGTGTCGCTCGAGGTGGAGGTGGAGGCGGGGCTGGAGTTCCAGGCGGAGCCGATGCCGAAATCCGAGGTCGGCGTCGCCGGCGAAGGCGACGTGTTGCTCTTTTGAGCCAGGCAGAGCTTGCTGTGGGAATGAAGAAGCGCGTCCTCGTGGTCGACGACTCCGCGGCGGTCCGGCAGCAGGTGGCCGCGGTGCTCGTGGCGGCCGGCTACGAGGTGGTGGAGGCGGCCGACGGCGTGCTCGGCGCCGAGGCGATCGCCCGCATGCCGGACCTCGCGCTCGTCATCTGCGACGTGAACATGCCGAACATGAACGGCATCGACATGGTCACGACGGTCAAGAGTGACGGCAGGAACTCGACGCTGCCCATCGTGATGCTGACGACGGAGGGGCAGCCGGCACTCGTGGAGCAGGCGAAGAAGGCCGGTGCAAAAGGCTGGATCGTGAAGCCCTTCAAGAACGAGATGCTCATCGCTGCCGTCCGCAAGCTCGCCGGGGCATAGCGTTGTCCGAGGGCAAGCGCATCGTCCTCATCGATACGGCGTCGACTGCGACGGACCTCGCCGAGCGCCTGCGCATGCAGGGTTACACCGTCATCCTCGCTCGTCATCCGTCCGAGGGCGCGCGCCTCGCGCTGTCGGACCCGCCGAGCGCGGTGGTGGCCGACCTGTGGATGCCGAGCATCTCGGGCGTCCAGCTCTGCCGTCTGCTCAAGGCGGAGCCGGCGACGAGCATGGTCCCCGTCATCCTGCGCGGCCCCGATGCGCCGCGGAACCACTTCTGGTCGGAGCGCGCGGGCGCCTCCGACTATGTACCGCAGGGTCGCATGGGCGACCTCGTGCGCACGCTCGACCGCGTCATCGCGGCGGCCCCGCCGTCCGACGGCTTCTTCACGACGTTCTCCGGGGAGGACGACATCCGCGAGCGAATTGCTGCGAGGCTCGATGCCGCGCTGTTCGAGTCCGTGCTCGCCGCGGAGGTGCGCGCGCTCGGGACGTGCGGGGAGTTCGACCGCCTCTTCGATCTCTTCTCGCAGTTCGTGGCGAGGGTGACGAGCTATCGCTGGCTCGCGGTCTCGACGCTGCAGCCCGTGCGCTTCGGCCTGCACGCAAACCCCGGCGCGCGCGCGCGGGCCGAAGGCGAGGCCGGCGCGGCGCTCGGCGTCGAAGCGTCGCGCGTCTCCGTGGTCGTCGAAGACGAGGACGCGTTCGACGACGACGTCGGTCCCGCGCCCATCGTCATGCCTATCGAGCTGGCCGGCATGCAGCTCGGTCAGCTCGCGCTCGCGCCCCGGGGCCCGGTCGATGCGCAGACCGTCGAGCTCGTCCGGATCATTGCCCGCGAGCTCGCCGGGCCCATCCGCATGGCGACGCTCGTCGAGGAAGCGCAACGGCTCGCACGCATCGATGCGCTGACCGGGCTCCTCAATCGTCGCGCGCTGGCGACCCTGGTCCACACGGAGATCGCGCGCTCGGCCCGGTACGCCGTTCCATTTTCGTTCGTGCTGCTCGACGTGGACCACTTCAAGTCGGTCAACGACGAGCGGGGTCACGCTGCGGGGGATGCCGTGCTCGCGGCGATCGGGCGGCTGCTCCCGGCCTCGTCGCGGCCCACGGACTACGTCGGTCGGTGGGGAGGGGAAGAGTTCGTGGTCGCGCTCTCTCACACCAGCCAGAGCGGTGCGCTCATCGCGGCCGAGCGGTTGCGCGCCGCGGTCGAGGGCCTCGTCGTCCCGGACGGACACGGCGGGCATATCCCCGTCACGGCGTCGTTCGGCGTCGCG
>JAYTLP010000369.1:0-15568 GCA_043729375.1 Myxococcales bacterium | reverse complement strand
TCGCGCATCTTCGCCGGCGCCAAGCTCGCGTACCACTTCCACAAGCGGTACCGCGGCATCTCGCTGCGCACGACGATCGGTGTGGAGACGCGCCACGACACGATCCACCTCGATCGCTTTCAGGCCGAGAGCCAGAACGGCGACTTCCGCAAGCGCACCAGCCGCATCGACGGCTCCGATACGCAGAACGGCTTCGGTGGCAACAACGACGACGTCGCCATCATGCAGGTCGGCGCCTTTGCGGAGGAGGACGTGGTGTTCAACCGCCACTTCCGGCTCATCGGCGCGCTGCGCGTCGACTTCTACGGGTTCAGCGTCGACAACCAGACGGAGCAGCTCGGTCCGCGCAAGCCGAACACCAGCGGCACGAGCGAGTTCGCGCCGCTGTCGCCCAAGCTCACGGCAGTCATCACGCCGATCCCGAAGTACCTCGACCTCTACCTCAACTTCGGCATGGGCTATCACACGAACCCGGCGCAGGTTGCGCTGCGCGACGGTCAGACGATCACCAGCACCGACGGGTCTTCGTACAAGGTTCGCGCGATCCCGCGCTTCTACGGCGGCGAGATCGGCGCCCGTACGCACCTGTTCGACCGCTTCGACGCGGCGGCGGCCTTCTGGGTCAGCTACCTCGAGAATGAGACCGTCTTCAACGCCGACGTCGCGCAGTTCTCGCCCGGCCCGCCGACTAGGCGCATCGGCTTCGACCTCGAGCTGCGCGCCAAGATCGTGAGCTGGCTGTTCGCAGACTTCGACCTCGCGCAGGCGAGCTCGACCGCGGTCGCCAACGGCGGCAACGGCGGCGCGGTCGCGCTCGCGCCGAAGCTCTACATGACGGGTGGCCTCACCGTGAAGACGAAGTTCGGGCTGCGCGGCGGGCTGCGCTTCCGGTACCTCGGCGATCGACCCGCGTTCGACGAGTCGAGCCCCGAGTACCGGTACTTCACGCACAAGACAATCAACGGCAAGCGGAACCCGGACTACGATCCGTCGCGGGTCACGGCGCAGGGCTACTTCATCCTCGATGCGTACGCGTCGTATCGCTGGCGCTGGATGGAGCTGTCGGCCGCCGTGCAGAACATGTTGAACACGACGTGGCGCGAGGCACAGTTCGGCAACGCGTCGTGCACCTACGACGAGACGTACAACACGAAGAACGGCAACTACGCGGGCTCCGGCAACCAGCTCTCCGACGGTCGCTTCGTCAATCGCTGCGGCGTCGGCTACGCGGTCACGCCGCAGGCCGGTGGCGCGAACACGCGCACCGGCGTCACCGACGTGCACTTCACGCCGGGCATCCCCGTCAACCTCCAGCTCACCGCGAAGGCCTACTTCTGATGAAGACTCTCGTCGTTCTTCTGCTGCTCGCCGGCTGCCACGAGGCGAACCACTCCACCTACAACGACGCAGGCCTGTTCAAGAACATCGGCGATTCCTGTGCGCCCGACCTGCCGCCCGACTCGGAGTGCGGCTACGCGCCCCGGGCCTATTGCGCGTCGAGCGGGGTCTGCGCCTCGGCCTGCAACGGCGACGACGACTGCGTCACCGGCACCTGCATCGGCGCCACGGCGACCTCGTCGGGAGAGTGCCGCCTGATGGGCGACGGCGGCGCGCGGAGCGGCTGGACCGGACTCGATGGTGTTCACCAGGAGCGGCTCACTGACGGGCGGCGGCGGGGATAGTTGCTCGTCTCGATCTTCACCGCGCGCGGATAGGCTCGCTCCGAGCGACGGGGCGGCAGGGTGAGTCGCTTCGATCGTCGTTGCAGCCGCTTCGAGTTCGCGGGTACGGCGCCTGGTGTCATGCGTGGCAGCGTCAGCCCCGGAAGCCCTTCGCGGATCACTGCGAGCGCGGTCACGAAGCTGAGTCTCGGCGGTGGTACGCCTGCCTCGGCCGTCACTTTTTCCGGCTCCAGTCGCACCGAGCTGTACGCGATCGCAATGCCCCGGAGCTCATGCCGCACTCCTGCCGGTGTCTTCGAGCGAATCGGCTCGCGGCTCGCTCGCTACTTCTCCGCGTCGAGCAGCGACGTCGGTAGCGTGACGTCGAGGAAGCTCTTCTTCTCGTGGCGGATCGCGCGAAGCGTCCATGTCGTCGGCAGACCGGCCTCGTCGACGTCCGGCTGCACGAGAGTCGTCGCGTCCGAGCTTCTCTCGCACTGCCCACTTCGTGTTCGACCTGGCGCATGACAGCCAGTGACGGTTGCCGCTCGTCTCGAGATGGATGAGGTCCTTTTCAACCGGGAAGCTCTGTCGACGAGGATGAACGAGCCAGGGTGATCTCTGCCGTCGAACAATCGGCGAAGCAAAACCCCGACGAGAGATGCGACCGAAGTCCCATCACGCGTGAATCTCGAAGATTGCCGCTGGCTGATCGGGATGGAGACTAGAGGAGGAAGAAGCGCGGGCGGCCGAGGTCGACATCGATGCGGTCGCCCGTGCCGGGGACGAGGAGGTCGCCTTCGGCGCGGGAGAGCTGCACGAGGAGGCGCTGGCCGTCGTCGAAGACGAGGTCGACCTCGAGGTGACTCGCGACCCGCCGGGTGAGGCGGACCACCGCGTTGGCGCCGGCGCCGCGTGAGAGCGCGATCTCGCCAGGGCGCACGTAGGCCACGAGCGGCTGGCCTTCTGTCGCGCCCTCCGGCGGAGCGAAGCGGCGTCCGCCGAGCTGCGCGTGACCCTCGTGCATCACCCCGGTGAGGCGCGTCGTGGGGCCGATGAACGAGGCGACGAACGGCGACGCGGGCTCGTTGTAAAGCTGGAACGGAGTACCCGTCTGAACGATGCGACCTTCATTCATGAGCACGACCTGGTCGGAGAGGTCGAGCGCCTCCTCCTGGTCGTGAGTGACGAGCAGCGTGGTGACGTGGGTCTGCGCATGCAATGTGCGTAGCCAGCGCCGCAGCTCCACGCGGACCTTGGCGTCGAGCGCGCCGAACGGCTCGTCCAGCAGCAACACCTTCGGCCGCGGGGCGAGCGCGCGGGCCAGGGCGACGCGCTGCTGCTGTCCACCCGAGAGCTCGGCGGGGCGTCGTGCGGCAAGGTGCGACAGCTGCACGAGCTCGAGCAGCTCGTCGACCCGCGTCGAAACCTCCTTCCTCGTGTGGCGTTTGAGCTTGAGCCCGAACGCGATGTTGTCGCGCACGGTGAGGTGCGAAAAGAGCGCGTAGCCCTGGAAGACGAAGCCGAGCCCGCGGGCCCTGGCGGGTTGTCGCGTCACGTCGACGTCGTGAATGAGGATGCGTCCGCGGTCAGCCTGCTCGAGGCCCGCGATGATGCGGAGCAACGTGGTCTTGCCCGAGCCCGACGGTCCGAGCAACGTCGTGATGCCACCCCGGGTTGCGACGAGGTCGGCGTCGAACACCGCGGGAACGTCACCCTCGGCATAGCGCTTGTTCAGCTTTTCGACCACGATGCTCACGTTCGACCCTCGAGGATGCGTCGTGCGGCCAGGGTGAGGAGCGCGAGCAAGGCGAGGAGCGAAGCAGCGGCAAACGCACCGACGAAGTTGTACTCGTTGTAGAGGATTTCCACGTGGAGCGGCAGCGTCTCCGTGCGACCGCGAATGTGGCCGGACACGACGGACACCGCGCCGAACTCGCCCATTGCGCGCGCGTTGCAGAGCAGGACGCCGTACACGAGCGCCCACCGGATCTTCGGCAGCGTGACGTGCCAGAGTACCTGGAATCCGGTGGCCCCGAGGGTGAGAGCTGCCTCTTCCTCGCGCGAGCCCTGCGCCTCCATCACGGCGAGTACCTCGCGAGCGACGAGAGAGAACGTGACGAACGCGGTGGCCGCGACGACCCCGGGGATCGCGAAGAGCAGGTGAATGTCGTGGGCGACGAGCCACGGCCCGAGGAGACCCTGACGACCGCACACCAGCACGAAGAGGAGGCCCGCGACGACGGGCGACACCGAGAACGGCAGGTCGATGAGCGTGAGCAGCAGCCGACGGCCGATGAAGTCGTAGCGCGAGAGCAGCCACGCGGCCGCCACGCCGAACACAGTGTTGAGCGGCACGACGATGGACGCCACCAGCAGCGTGAGGCCGATGGCAGCACGTGTGTCGGATGCGACGACTGCCGCGAGGTACGGACCGACCCCGCGGGACAGCGCGGCCGCAAAGATGGTCGCGATCGGCGCGCCGACGAGGAGCAGCAGAAAGGCCAGCGCGAGCAGCGTCAGAAGCACGCGTGCCCAGCGTGGCTCGCGCGCCGCGTCGGACAGCCCCCGGACGATGGCGCTCATCGGGTCGCTCCGTGCGAGATACGTGCGCTCGCCATGTTGAGCGAGAGCAGGATGAGGAACGATGCAGCCAGCATGACGACGGCCGTCGCGGTGGCGCCGGGATAGTCGAACTGCTCGAGCTTGGTGACGATGAGCAGGGGGACTATCTCCGTCTTGCCCGGGATGTTGCCGGAGATGAAGACGACCGAGCCGTACTCGCCGAGCGCGCGGGCGAAGGCGAGCGAGAAGCCCGTCACGAGCGCCGGCGCGAGCCGGGGGAGGATGACGGTCGCGAACGTGCGCAGGCGGCCGGCGCCGAGCACTGCGGCCGCCTCCTCGAGTCGCGGGTCGAGCTCGCGGATCACGGGCTCGACGGCGCGGACAACGAACGGAAGGCCCACGAAGACCATCGCGATGACCACCCCGAGCGTCGAGTAGGCGCTGTGCACGCCGTGCGCTGCAAGGAAACCGCCGACGAGCCCACGCTCCGAGTACACGGCCGTCAGCGCGATACCCGCGACCGCGGTCGGCAGCGCGAAGGGGAGGTCGACGAGCGCATCGATGGCGCGCCGTCCGGGGAAGCGATAGCGCGTGAGCACCCACGCCACGAGGAGACCCCCCACGACGTTCACCGCGGCCGCGAGCGCAGCAGCGCCGAAGCTGAGCGCGAACGCCGCGCGGGAGCGCGAGCCGGCAAGGACGTGCGCGAGCTGCGAGGCGCTCAGCGAGGACGCGCGCCACGCGAGCGCGACGAGCGGCAGGAGAACGAGGAGGCTGACGTAGGCGAGCGTGATGCCGAAGCTCAGCCCGAAGCCGGGCAGCGCGCCACGCTGGCGGAGCCTCACGAGCCGTCACCGAAGAACGAGGCCACAGCAGGGGGACGTTCCAGTCCTTCGGCTCCCGCCGGCACGCCGCACCTGGCGGTGCAAACGGGGGCAGCTCCCTCCACCGAAGAGAGTTCGACGGGTGCTATCCCAAGGCCGCGCTTCTCGCGCGCCTTCACGACCCGTCACCGAAAAGCGAGTCGAAGACGCCCCCGTCGGCGAAGTGGGTCTTCTGGGCGGCCTTCCAGCTGCCGTAGAGGTCGTCCACGGAGAACAGCTTCATCGGGGGGAACTCGGGGTGGCGCGCGGCAATTGTTGCGCTGGTCGGGCGAAAGCCGTGACGCGCGGCGAGCTCCTGCGCCTCGTCGGACCAGAGGAACTCGAGGTAGGCCTGCGCGACCGCGCGGGTGCCGTGGCGATCGACGTTGCCATCCACCAGCGCAACCGGTGGCTCCGCGAGGATGCTCAGCGATGGGCGCACGATCGTGTAGTCCTCGTCGGGAAACTCGCGCTGCACGAGCTGTGCTTCGCTCTCCCAGCAGACGAGGACGTCGCCGAGTCGGCGCTGTGCGAACGTGGTCGTCGACGCACGCGCGCCGGAGTCGAGGACCGGCGCATTGCGATAGAGCCGCTGCACGTACTCGCGCGCCGCGTCGTCGTTGCCGAGCGTCCGCTTTGCCCAGCCGTAGGCCGCGAGGTAAGCCCAGCGAGCACCACCAGACGTCTTCGGGTTCGGGATCGTGATGACGACGCCGGGACGCGCGAGGTCGGACCAATCGTGTATCCCGCGCGGATTGCCGTGCCGAACCACCAGCACGACGGTGGAGGTGTACGGCGTCGAGCGCGCGGGCAGCCGTGTCCGCCAGTCTTTCGCGATGAGGCCACTCTTGTCGGCGATCGCATCGATGTCGTAGGCGAGCGCGAGCGTCACGACGTCGGCCGGCAGGCCCTCGATGACCGCACGCGCCTGCTTGCCCGATCCCCCGTGCGACTGATCGATGGTGACGCGCTCGTGCGCGCGCGCCTGCCACATGCGCGCAAACGCAGCGTTCACGTCCTGGTACAGCTCACGAGTCGGATCGTAAGAGACATTGAGCAGCCTGGTATCCGCGCTTGCCACCGACGAAAGCAAGCAGAGCAGGGCCAGCGCGCGCATCAGAACGACGCGTCGAGCTGGACGCGAACAACGTGCTTGCCGCCCGCCAGTTTCTGGCCGAAGAGGTACGCGTAGTCCGCCTGGAGCTTGAAGGCGTGACCGTTGAGGTAGACGTTCAGCCCCCCGCCCGCTTCCTTGCCCGTGGTCTTCGCGAGCGCAACGAGCGTCGGGTCGGTGTTGCCGATGGCGCGGAGGTCGTCGTAGCGCGCTGCGAGCTCCACCTTGTCGTGCAACATGTAGCCCGCCTGCAGGAGGAAGCCGAGCGCGCTACGCGAGTACTCGGTGATCGCGGCGTTGTTCACCATCGCGGTGCGAGGGCCCTGGTGGTTGCCGCGGTACAGGAACTCGCCGAGGAACGAGAAGCCGGCGTACTTGAAGACGAGGTCGGCAGCGGCGTGCGTGTAGTCGTACGTGCCGAGCGTGTAGGTCGCCCCCGTCGTGGAGCGCTGGCGGTTGGTGTTCTGGTTGTACGCACCCGCGAAGCCGATCGCGAGCCGCGGCCTCTTGAGGCGCTGCAGGTCGCCCTCGAGGTCGTCGTCGAACACACCGAACGGCCGGATCACGAAGCGCGCCGTGTAGAGAAAGCCCACGTGTGCGCCGCCGAAGCGATTCTTGCCGTCGCCACCGAAGAGCCCGACCGCGTACCCGAACACGTGGTGGAACCCGCCGAGATCCTGGGACGACAGTGTGATGCCCACGTCGCGATCGAGGCTGAGCTCGCCGACGAGCTGCGCACGGTCGACCAGCTGAAGGCCGAAGTCGCGTATGGTGCGCGCGCGATCGAACGGAACGAAGTACTGGCCCACACGGATGTTGAGGTCCCTCAGGCGGACGTATTCCACGTACGCGTCGAAGACCGGCGAGGACGAGTCCTTCTCGAAGTCGTTGCCGCCGAACGCGAGCTGAAGCACGTACTGCAGGTCCTGCGTGAGCACGTATCCCTGCAGCCAGAGGCGCAGCGTCTTGACGTTGAGCTCGTTGGTGGTGCGCTTGTCGTCCTGCAACGTCACGGTGTCGCGGATCTGCGCGCGCGTACGCAGGGAGAGCGAGAAGCGATCGTCGCCAACGGTGAGCGTGAGGCCCCTACCAGGTGCAGCCGAGAACGACACCGCGTGACGCAGCGCCTTCTTCTGCTCCTCGTCCGCGGTGGCGTTGCGAGCGTCCGCCTCCGCCTGCTTCCGCGTGAGCGCGTCGAGCTGCCGCGCCAGGTCTGCGATGGCGGCACGATCCGCGACTCGCTCCGCCGCCAGCTGCTCGGTGCCGCTCGGCTCCGCGGCGGGAGGCGCAGGTGGCGCAGGCTGGGCCACGCCGCGCGCCAGAGGTAAGACGCAGGTCGACAACAGCAGGACGAACAGTGAACGCATGCGCAGACGCCTCCAGCGGCGTCGGGTGAGCCCATACGAAACGTGCAGCGCAGCTAGAGGGCTGCGTGCATCAGCTCGCGCACTCGCCTTCCATGGTCTCTTCGCGGAACGTCTGCGCGTCGCCGATATCGATGAAGTCCTCGGGCCGCGCCAGCGCCGGCGTCAGGGTCTCGAGATCGGCGAGCAGCGCCTTCACCGTCGACACTTCGACGCGCGCGAAGAACGCAGCGGCTTCCTGGCCCACCTCGCGGTGCTCGACATAGTGCCGGACCAGTCGCTCGACGGCCTCGCCGGCGCGACGCGCTGGCACCTTCGCCGCGAGTCGGCCGAACGTGCCGGCCCCGGCTCGCGGATCCCCGCCGAGGTACACGAAGTACTGCGGCGCCGGCTTGCCATCCACCTTGCGCAGCCCGCCCTGCAGGCCGATGCCCGCGACATGATGCAGTCCGCAGCCGTTCGGACAGCCGCTCACGCGCACATCGAGCGGGCCAACCTTATCGAGCAGCTCCGTGTGCGCCGAGAAGTGCTCGTTGAGGAGACCGGCGACGCCGCGCGAGCGCGTGACGGCGAGCTTGCAGGACTCTGCCCCCGGGCAGCTCGTGACGTCCCCGAGCGAGTCTGGGTCGGCGCGGTTCATGCCGATGGTCTGGAGCGCATCATACAGCGCGCCGAGGCGATCGTTCGGCACCCAGCGCAGCGTGAGGTCCTGGCCGTGCGTCGTTCGCAGCGTCGCATCGCCGAAGCTCTCGGAGAGCAGCGCCAGCGCGCGCAGGTGTGCACCCGAAACGTCGCCGAGCGAGAGCGTGACCGTGACGAGCGAGTACCCGGCCTGTCGCTGCGGCCGGACGTTGGTGCGGAGCCAGCGCGCCTTCGCGTCCGCCTCAGGGAGCTTGATGGTCGGCGGCTGCGGTGGACGCGGCTCGTCCCAGCGCGCGTGCGATACCAGCTCGCGCAGGTGTGTGTGCGATGGCTCGTCCGCGTAGGACGCTGGCTGGTGCTCGAACGGCGGCGGATCCTGCGCATCGAAAGGCAGCGGGACGTCACCGACCTTTTCGTACTCGTCGACGACGAGCTTGCAGAACGCTTCCCAGCCCAGCTGCTTGACGAGAAACTTCATGCGGTTTCGCGCGCGGTGCACCCGGTCGCCGTGCGCATGGAACACCCGCACCACGGCCTCCGACAGCGCGAGGATCTGCTCGGCGGGCAGTGCGTCGAAGAGCTCGTGACCGGCGCGACACAGCGTCGCCGTGCCGCCCGCGAGCGTGATGCCGAACACGCGCTTGCCGCCAACCATCTTCGGCCAGAAGCCGATGTCGTTCACCAGTGCGAACGCGTGATCCGTGGGACCGCCAGCGAACGCGATCTTGAACTTGCGCGGCAGCGTGGACGACAGCGGGTGCCGCAGGAGGTAGCGCGTCAGCGCTTGCGAGTAGGGCGTGGGATCGAACGCCTCCTCTGCGTCGACGCCGGCCGACCACGCGCACGTGATGTTGCGGACGGAGTTGCCGCAGGCCTCGCGCGTCGTGAGGCCCGCCTCGGCAAGGTGCTGCATCGCGGAACCGACGTCGGCGAGCTGCACGAAGTGGAGCTGCGCATTCTGCCGCGTGGTGAGGTGGAAGAAACCACGCGACCACTCCTCGGCGGTGAAGGCGAGCACACGCGCCTGGTCGGCAGAGAGCACGCCTTGCGGGATCTTCACGCGCAGCATCGACAGATCGCCCACCTGACGTTGCCCGTAGGTCCCGTTCACGAGGCGGAATGCGCGCCATGTGTCGGCGTCGATCTCGCCGCGCTCGAACTTGCCGAGCGTGTCGATGAACGCGTCGACGTCCGCCTCTCTCGCGAAGGCGAGGCTGGTGGCACCGAGTGTGGATTCAGGCCGTGGCAAGGTGGTCCTCCGACGTGGCGGTTGCGGTGAGGCGGTCGGCGATGGCGACGACGTCGCCGATGACGAGCAGACCCGGTGGTCCCGGGGGTGGAACGACGTCGGCGAGGCCTGCGAGCGGGCCGCTCCAGCTCCACTGCGACGACGTATGGGCACCGACGACAATCGCGGTCGGCTGCGCGGGCGACCAGCCTCGCCGGAGGAGGCGCGCGACGATCTCGCGCCTGGCCCCGATCGACATCAAGAACACGAGCGTGAGGGCGCCCGGAGGCAGTGCGTCCACGGTGGTGTGCCACGCATCCTTGGGCTGCGCAGTGAGCACCGCGAAGCCGCTCGCGACACCTCGGTGTGTGACGGGAATGCCGACCGAAGCGGGCGCAGCGAGCGCGCTGGAGATGCCGGGTACGACCTGCCAGTCGATCGCCGCGGCGTGGAGGGCGAGCGCTTCCTCGCCACCTCGCCCGAACACGAACGGGTCGCCAGCCTTGAGGCGCACGACTCGACGGCCCGCCCGCGCGGAGCGCACGAGCGCGGCTTCGATCGCGTGCTGCTCGGTGCTCACGCTCCCGGCGCGCTTGCCGACGGGCAGGCACACGGCCTTTCCAGCCAAGGCAATCACGCGCGGATCGACGAGCGCATCGTAGTAGACCACCTCCGCCTGCTCGAGCGCGCGCACGGCACGCACGGTGAGGAGATCGGGATCGCCGGGGCCAGCTCCGACGAGCAGCACGGGATGCATCATTCGGCGCGCGCTCCTTTGTAGAGGGTGTCGAGTGCGGCGAGCAGCAACGGACGACGCTGCGCATGCGGGAGGTCGTCGCGCTTCCAGGCCTCGCGAGCGGCGCGCGCCAGCTCGAGCCAGCGCGCGGCCGTATCGTCGTCGGGGAGCAGCGCCTCGAGCGCCTCCCGGACCAGGCCCGACAATGCGGGCGCGGCACCGTCGGTCGAGATGGTGAGGAGGAGCTTGCCGCGACGGATGAGCGCGGGGCTCTGCGCGGACGCATCGGAAGGTTGATCGACCGCGAGGACGAACAGGCCGCGCGCATGTCCCGCGTCGGCGACAGCGCGGTTGACGTCGGCGGGCGCGGCCGACACCACGAAGCTCACCCCGTCGACATCGCCGTCCTCGAACCCGCGCAGCTCGACGCGCTCCGCGAGCGCACGCAGCGCGTCGGAGACGAACGGTGCCACGACGGTGATACGTGCTCCGGCCTCGGCGAGCGCAATCGCCTTGTGCGACGCGACGACGCCGCCCCCAACGAGCAGCACGCGACGCCCAGCGAGGGCCAAATTCACCGGATAGAGGTTCACTTGGCGCTGCTCACGTGGAGGCCGCACTCCTTGTGAGTGGGGTCCTCCCACCACCAGCGCCCGGCGCGCGAGGGCTCGCCGGGCTGCACGGCGCGCGTGCAGGGTGCGCAGCCGTTCGATGGATAGCCCCGACGGTGCAGCGGATGGACCAGAACGTCGTGCGTGGCGGCAAGTGCCCACGTATCGTCGTCCAAGAGATGCGCCAGCGGATTCACCTTCACGAGGCCGCGCTCGTCCACCTCCAGCCGGTCGACGGTGCCACGCGTCGGGCTCTGCGTCCGACGCAGTCCCGTCATCCAGGCCTCCGCACCGACCAGCGCGCGCGCGAGCGGCTCCACCTTGCGGATGTGGCAGCAGTGCCGGCGCGCCTCGACCGAGGCGTAGAACGAGAGCGGTCCCGCCGATCGATAGAGAGCCTCCACCGCGGAGGCGTCGGGGAAGTAGACCTCGATCGGGATCGCATACCGTCCGCGCGCAGCCTCGAGGAGCTGATAGCTCTCCTCCGGCAGGCGGCCCGTGTCGAGCACGAACGCGCGCGGATGCTCGTGCGCCGGCAGTGTCGCGGCCGCCTCCGCCACGAGGTGAAGGAGCAGCGTGTCCTCGATGCCGAGGCCGAGCGCGAGCGCCAGCTTCGAGCGGAATCTTTCCACGGCCCACCCCACGACGGCGACTGCGTCTGCGGGCGGGGCCGCGGCGTCGACGCGGGACAATTCTTCCGTTATATTGGAAATCGTAGTCACGTCTCTTTTCCGTTATGTTATAACTAAGTCCGTGATAGCGGACAAGTCAAATCAGCGCAGCGGAGCGCACCGGCTCGCAGGTCACCTCGCCTCCCTCGAGGCGGAGGCCGTGCAAATCTTCCGCGAGGCTGTCGCCGAGCGCGAGCGCCCCGTGCTGCTGTTCTCCGGCGGAAAGGACTCCATCGTTCTGCTGCGCCTGGCAGAGAAGGCATTCCGGCCCGCGAGGTTTCCGTTCCCGCTGTTGCACGTCGATACGGGCCACAACTTCGAGGAGGTGCTCGCGTTCCGCGATGCTCGCGTGAAGCAGCTCGGCGAGCGCCTCCTGGTCGCGCGCGTGCAGGACTCGATCGACCGCGGCCGCGTCACAGAAGAGACCGGGCCGCTTGCATCGCGCAACCGGTTGCAGACCACAACGCTGCTCGATGCGATAGCGGAGCACCGCTTCGATGTGGCCTTCGGTGGGGCGAGACGCGACGAGGATCGCGCGCGCGCAAAGGAGCGCGTGGTCAGCGTGCGCGACGCGTTCGGCCAGTGGGACCCGAAGAACCAGCGCGCCGAGCCCTGGGGCCAGCTCAACCTGTCCATCAAGCCCGGTCAGTCGCTGCGTGTGTTCCCGATCTCCAACTTCACGGAGCTCGACATATGGGAGTACATCGCAGCCGAGCAGCTCGAGGTGCCGTCGATCTACTACGCGCACACGCGGCCCGTGATCCAGCGGCAGGGGATGCTGTACGCAGC
Organism: Myxococcales bacterium; assembly: GCA_043729375.1. GTDB lineage: Bacteria > Myxococcota_A > Polyangia > Palsa-1104 > Palsa-1104 > JBDTCO01. The sequence continues at coordinate 3,324 of JAYTLP010000369.1, read as the reverse complement.
TACGGGTCCCAACCAGCCGCAGCCGGGCGAGCGCATCACGCAGGTCGAGGTCCGCTTCCGCACCGTCGGAGACATCACCTGCACCGGCGCTGTTCGTTCCAGCGCGCGCAACCTCGACGCCATCCTGCGCGAGACCGCCACCGCCACCCTCACCGAGCGCGGCGCAACGCGTGCCGACGACAAGTTCAGCGAAGCAGCGATGGAAGACAGAAAGCGGGAGGGGTACTTCTGATGACCACCTCGAGTGCAGTCGTACGCGTGGCAACCGCGGGCAGCGTCGACGACGGCAAGAGCACGCTCATCGGTCGGTTGCTGTTCGACTCGAAGTCGCTGATGACCGATCAGCTCGATCAGGTGGAGGAGGCGAGCCGGCGCCGTGGCTTCGGTCGCACGGAGCTCGCGCTGATCACCGATGGGTTGCGCGCCGAGCGCGAGCAGGGCATCACCATCGATGTGGCGTGGCGTTACTTCGCCACCGCGGATCGTCGCTTCATCCTCGCGGACACGCCCGGTCATGTGCAGTACACGCGCAACATGGTGACGGGTGCATCCACCGCGGATGTGGCCATCGTGCTCCTCGACGCGGAGCGCGGAGCAACCGATCAGACGCGGCGACACCTGTTCATCGCGGCGCTGCTCGCGGTGCCGCGCGTGATCCTCGCGGTGAACAAGATGGACCGGGTCGGCTTCGACCGCGCGCGCTACGAGGCGCTCGTATGCGACGCCACCCGATGGTACCGGACGGGGGCAGGACAGGCGCCGGTGCTCGGGGTGCCGCTGTCGGCGCTGCGCGGAGACAACGTCGTGGAGCGCTCCCGCGAGACGCGGTGGTACGCGGGCCCGACGCTCCTCGAGGCCCTGCACGAGTCGGTCGCGCCACCGGAAGACCTGGGTCCGGCGCGCCTGCCGGTGCAGTGGGTCATCCGGCCGCAGGAGGAGGCGCACCACGACTATCGCGGGCTCGCAGGTCGGTTGGCCGAGGGCACGCTCGCCATCGGCGACGACGTGATCGTGCTGCCGGCGGGCCACACATCGAAGGTGGCGCGGCTCGAGTCGAGCGGACATCACGTAGAGCGCGCGCACGCGGGCGAGTCCATCGTGCTGCAGCTCGCGGACGACATCGACGTGAGCCGCGGGGATCTGGTATGCGCCGCAAACGATGCGTTGCCGCCCGTCGAGCACCTCGAGGTCGACGTGTGCTGGCTCGGCACCACGACCCTCCGGCCGGGCGCGCGGCTCACGGTGAAGCACACGACGCGCCGCGTGACGGCCATCGTCGAGGAGATCGTGCACCGCCGTGACGTGACCGAGGGCGCCATCGAGCCCGCGACGCAGCTCCAGCTCAACGACCTCGGCCGCATCAAGCTGCGGCTCGCAGGGCCGCTGTGCGTATCGTCCTATGCGCAGTCGCGCGCGCTCGGCAGCCTGCTCCTCATCGACGAGGCCACCGCGGACACCGTCGGCGCGGCGATGGTGCGGTAGCCACCACGGCTCCGCCTCGGCGGCGAGCTGCTGCTTTGCGTGCCTGCCCGGCGCGGCGTGTCTGCCCGGCCTCGCCGCCATTCGTCTCGCACCAGGCGTTGGGGATGGTGACGCGGTCTGGTGGAGGAGCTTCTCGGCGCGACGAAGTGGATTCAGGCTCTTGTGGTCGACGAGCGGGTTGCTCCAGCCGGTGAGCGTGGCGCTTTGCGCGTGGCCCGCGCCGTGGTGCTCGCGGAGATGACTTTCTGCCGTCTCCATGAGGTTCAGCTTGCGTAGCGTCTTCACGACGGGGCGACGCCGAAGCCGGCGACGAAGCTCATGAGCTCGACGTCGTGGTGACCGAGCACGAGCGCGGGCACCAGCGTCGCGAGCGCGGCGCAGGCCGTTGACCACTGCGCCACTCCGAGTGCGTGACGAGGCCCCGCGGCACCAGCGCAAGCGTCGACATGAAGCTCGTGACGGCCCGGTTGTCGTGACCCGGCACGAGCGCGGGCACCATCGTGGCGAGCGCGAGCGGCGCGAAGCCGAGCAGCGGCGATGGGATGGACGCGTTGTCCTGCGCGCGCACCGTGTTCGGGTCGTGGTGCTCGCCGAAGACGAGGGCGAGAACGCGACGTACTGCGACGGCGAGCCTCGAAGAGGCCGACGCGGGGGACGTCCTTCTTCGACACACGACCGGCGCGCACGCCGAACTGCTGCTCGAAGAACGCGCCGTACTTGCTGCACCGGATGGCCGGAGCCTGCAGTGCAGACGGCGCGACGGACGCTGATCCGGCGAGGGCCCTTACGAGGGCGAGAACGAGAAATGCGTGCGAGCACCGCATGGGCGGAAGTGGAGCAGAGGTGCCGTCTCGACCCACCGGGTTCCTGGCTCCACGGAGCGGCCGACGGATGTGCGACCACCGATGCAAGGTCGGTAGACCTCGGGCGCGTCAGGTGGCCGGAACGATTGCGTGCTGCGTCACGATGGCGTCCGAAAGGTCGCGCTCCACGACCGCGCCATCCCAGACGACCACGCGCTCCAGTCGCACCCCGGCCCTGGCGCGTGCGCCCCGACCGAGGACGACGCCCGGTCCGACGTGGGCGCCGGCCTCCACGATCGCGCCCGGCCCGATGCGCACGGGCCCCTCGACCTTGCCGTCGACGCGCGCCGACGGATCGACGCCGACGAGGGCGCCCGGCGCATAGCGCAGCGTCGCGCGGCCGTACAGCGCGTTGAGGTTGCCATCGAGGTAGCGCTTGGGAGTCGAGTGCTCCTGGAAGTATCCGGAAAGGAGCATGCCCTCGATGCGCTCACCGTCGCGTAGCGCGGGCAGATAGCCGTCGCGGATCGAGTCGGACTCGCCGTGCTCGGGGAGGCGCGCGACGAGCCGCGGCGAGACGAGGTGGATCCCCGTGAACATCGCGGTGTGGCGTGCCTCGCCGCGCTGGCCCTGGCCGATGATGCGCAGCACCCGGCCGTCCGGGTCGGTCTCGACGGCGCCCCACTTCTCGGCGTCGGGTACCTCCTTCAGCAGCATCGTGGCGACGGCACCGGTGCGGTGGTGGCGCGCCTTCATCGCGTGCAGGTCGGCATCGACGAGGATCTTGCCGTTGACGACGAAGAAGTCCTCGTCGCCACCGTCCGTTAGGAAGTCGGCGAGCCTCACGATGCCGCCACCCGTGCCGAGGATCTCGGGCTCGCGCGAGTACGTGACGTGCACGCCGAGGTCCGCGCCGGTGCCGAGCTCCTGCTCGATGAGCTCGCCCTTGTGGTGCAGGTTGACGGCGATGTCCACGATGCCGTGCCCGGCCAGCAGCGCGACGGCGTAGCGGATGAGCGCGATGTCGCAGACGGGCACG
>JAYTLP010000368.1:0-4805 GCA_043729375.1 Myxococcales bacterium | reverse complement strand
CGAGCGAGCCGAGGGCGCTGGGCGCCACGACTGCGAGCGTGCGTGCCCAGCAGAGCGAGCGCGCGACCTGTCCGGGGGAGAGCGTCGTCAGCTCCTCGTCGCCGGTACGGATGCAGTCGGGACGAATCCAGCAGGTCTCGGGGTCGACCTCTTCCTCGCCGGAGACGACGGCATCGAGGTCGAGCTCCGGATCACCGCAGAGGCTCTGCAGGTCTCCGCCGTAGCCGAGTGCGACTGCGGCGATGCGACGCTGTGAGAGCGACTCGCCCGTCTCCTCTTGGAAGTCGCGCTCGAGCGATCCGCTGTACGAGGCGCGGGCCTGTGTGAGTGCGGCCTCCGCGGCCACGAGGGACATGCCGACGGGGGACGAGTCACCGCTTCCGCCTGTGCCCACGAGGTAATCCGTGAGTGCCGAGAAGCGCTCCAGCGGCGTGACCTCATCGCCCACGCGGTAGAGCGGAAGGTCGAGTTCGTCGTCGATGCCGAGCGGGTTGCCGCCGAGGCGCGCGAGCTCAAGCCCGACACGCAGATGACCGAACGCGGCACCAAAGGCACTTGATGCGTTCTGGAATTGCGGCTCCCACGCGAGCGCCCCGCCTGCACTCGCAGCGGCTTGGTCGTGGAGGAAGCTCGCGATGGCGTAGAGCACGAGGCTGCGGCGCGAGAGGGCCATGTTGAGTCGCTGAAGCTCGGCGAGATCGGCCGTCACGAAGCGGGCGCGGTCGAGCAGCGCAGTGTTCGCATCGAGCGAGCGTGCGAGCGCACTGACCATTGCGACCGAGAGGCCCACGCCCTGGTCGTGGTAGCCGACGGGCGGGATGTCGGTGACCGTCGGCGAGAGCAGGCGACGCCGGTAGTCGGCCTGCGCGAGCACGGGGCCTGGCATCGCCACGAGGCCCGAGGCGTAGCGCGGGTGAAGGAGCACATCCCAGCCGGCGATGGTGTCTGCGAGCATCGCGTTCTGCGCGTAGGCGCGCGTGCTGCCGCCACCGACGATGTCGTTGAGCCGGTCGATCTGCACCGACTGGCTCGACACGAAGGCGAGCATCTCGACCCACTGCTGCACGAGGCGATGACCGATGGCCGAGGCCACGGGGTCGGGCGTGGAGGCGAGTGCGAGCGCGCGGTCTCGGTCGACGCTGAGGCCGGCCGAGAGTGCGACGGCAAAGCGCGGTGCATCGATGCAGCCACGCAGGGCGCTTGGCGTGCGACCGGCGTTCACGGCGGACATCTGCGCGAGGTCATTCACGCAGTTGGGGATCGCCGAGTTGATGTCGAAGGTCGTGCTGCCGTAGGTGCCGAAGATGCGCGCGGCGCCGGGGGCAACGTCCTGGATGTCGCCGCCCACGAAGACTTCGTCGACGCAGCTCACATCGCCGGACCAGCTCTCGTCATCGATCGTGCGACCGAGCACGCGGCCTGCCGTGCCCGAGCACATCGCGCGCTGTGCACGCTGCGCTGCGTTGGCCACGGCGACGTGTGTGCCGAGCTGCATGTTGCCGAGCGCCTCCAAGGCGATGGCGTCGACGGCACGCATCGCGACATCAGGCGGCGTGGTCACGGAGGGCGGCGTGGGCGCTGTGGCACCTGCGGGGAGGTCGCTCACGCGGCGCAGCGTGATGCGCCAGTCGACGACGGGGGTGAACGTGTCCGTCGTGGCGCCTGCATAGGAGGTGCGCAGCGTCATCGCGAGGTAGCCCGAACTCACCTCGACCTCGCTGGTCTCCGCCGAGGCCACAGACGGCATCGCTGCCTGTGCCCGTCACGAAGGGGCGCGTCGCATGCTGGATGCGGAACGAGCCATCGGAGGCGCGCAGCATCTCGCCCACGGTCGAGGCGTCGGGGAAGACAATGCCGTCTTGAACGGCGAGCACGACGGCGCGGCGTCCTGCCGTCTCGGCGAAGATCGACGCGCTCACGGGGAAGGCCACCGTCGTCAGCGAGGGAGGCGCTGCACCCACGGAGGTGCGGGCGACACTGCCTGCCGAGACGAGGTAGGCCGTGCCCTCCCAGACGCCCTCAAGCGGCACCGCAACCGGCGCGGCGCTTGGGCCCACCGTGACGGGGATCGTCGTGCTGGAGCCACCGCCCGTGATGGTCACGACGCCGACCGCTTCCATCGTGGGTGTGGTCGCCTCGACGCCGACCGTCGTCGGTGCATCGGGGCTCACGCTGGCGAAGACGCATTCGGTCGGGCTCACGCGCACGCTGCCCTCGGGACAGCGCAGCGTGATGTCTCCGGTGGCGATGGCGCGCAGCGGGCCGGTGGAGGTGCCCGTGGCCTCGATGGTGATGACGCCGCGGGGATGGCCGGGCATCAGACGCAAGGGCGTTTGGTCGACGCGCAGCTGGGCACCGGGTGAGGTGAGCACGGAGCCAATCGCGCGCTCCGTGCCGACGCAGCGACCGAACCTGTCGCAGCTCGCGCCGCCGGTGCAGTCGCTCTCAGCGCGGCAGTCGTACTCGCAGATGCCGCTGCCGCAGTAGCTGCCGCAGGGGCAGTCGTCGTCGTCGATGCAGTCGGTGCGCTGCGCGAGCAAGGTCTCGTCGACCTTGCAGCTGTTGGCGGGCGAGGCGCAGGCCTGCGCGAGCACGAGCGACGAGACGAACGCGACCTGAATTGCAGTGCGCTTCATGGACATGCTGCCCCGCTGGTGGCTGTCGTGATGTTCGTGGCCGTGACGGTGGAGGAGCCCGCCATCACCTCGCTGACGTCGGGCGCCGTGCCCGAGAAGAGAACGGGCGTCTGCGCGCCGCATGCGCCGGTTGCGCCAGTTCCGCCTTGCTGGCCCCGTGCGCCGCCGCCGCCCCAGCCCGAAGTGTCGATGCCAGCGCCGCCTCCGCCGCCGGCGCCGCCCATGCCGCCAGTACCACCGCCGCCGCCCACACCAGGTGTGCCGAGCGTGAGCTGAATGCCATCAAGCACCGCAGCCTCCGAGGCGATCGTGACGATGCCGTAGACCCAGCCGCCCGCGCTGCCGCCGAGGCCGGGGGCGCCTCCGCAGCCTCCGCTTCCGCCACCGCCGCCGGTCGCGGGATAGCGTCCGGCTGACCCAATGTTGTCGCACTCCGTGAAGCCGAGGACCGTCCCGCTGGCGCCGCCGCCACCGCCACCGCCGGATGCCCCGACAGACCCGCGGCCGTCTCCTGCGACGCGCACACTTGGGAACCCGCTCGCGAGCAGGAGGGTGGCGGGCACAGTGGCGCCGGTGGCTGCGACGCTGCCGACCGACGTGGCGGCAACCCCATCAGGCGATGACGTGGTGCCACCCGCACTCGCGCCACTCGCGCTGCCGGATGCGCGCGTGTTGAAGGCCTGTCCCGTGAGGACGCGGCCACCGCTTCCGCCGCCTGCGCTGGGCCCGAGCGGGCATGCGCTGCTCACGCCGCCCGCCGCGCCTGGGCCTGTGGCGGACCAACTGCCTTGTTGCGCGCACACCGGGTTTGCCGGGGAGCACGTGGGCCCAAAGATCGTCGGGCAGGCGTCGGACACCGACGGGCTCCCCGCGGCGCCGACGTTGCCAGTGGCGCCCATCATGCCCGCCGCGCCGAGTGCGCCGTTGGCCGCGCTGTCCGTTCCCGTGATGCTCACGTCATGCAGCGCGAGCAAGCCCGCATTCTCCAGCACTGCACCGACGTTGCTCGCGCTGTCCGTTCCCGTGAGATCCGCCGTGCGCACATCGATGTGAAAGAGCGCCGTGGGCAGCGTGAGGTTGCGTGCCGTGAGGCCGACGAGATGACGACCCGCGAGGTCTGTCGTGGGCGTGCTTTCGATGAACACAGGCCGCGCCACCGTCGACGGCTCCCAGTTCGGCATGCCCGTGTAGCCACCGACGAGTGAGATGCCGTCGACGACGTTCAGGCCATGCGTGATCGTCGGCAGGCCACCGAGGATGATGGCGCGTGCACCACGCAGGCTGGCTGCGGCGACGGCCGCATCGAAGTCGCGGAAGGGCTTCTCGCGGCTGCCATCGGAGTCGTCGCCCGTGTAGCGCGCATCGAAGTAGACGAGCGAGGCCGTGATGCGGCTTCCATCGCACTCGGCGGTGCCTGCAGTGAGCCCGGGGATGGCGGGCGCATCGCAGCGCAGGCTGGTGGTTCCGTCGCAGGCCAGGCTGCCAAGTCCGCAGAGCCCGCAGGCAGCTTCCGCCGTCGGCACGCAGGCATTCGCGAAGCGCGTGACGCCCGCCGTGGTCGTGGGCCGTGGGTCGCAGACCGTCTCGCCGCAGGCATCACCACAGAAGAGCGGGTCCGTGTCATCGCAGCTGGTGCCGGTGGGGCATGCGCAGCGCGCGAAGTTGCAGGTGATGGGCTCGTATGTGCACGAGGTTCCATCGGCCGCGCAGCCCGTTGCGACCTCGCAGGCACGCTCGGGGCAGGTGGTCAGAAAGGTGACGGGATCACACGCGCAACCCCCGCTGCACATCTGCATCGCGCCGCAGCCGTCAGGCACCTGTCCGCATGCACCCGCGGGGCAAGAGGTGGGCACGCAGGCATCGCCGCCCACGTCGGATTGCACCGTGCTGCGCGCATCTCTGCCGCCATCCAGAGGGACCGGTGGATCAGCGCCGGGGCAACCACTGCCAAGGGCCAACCAACTCACGGCGATCAAACATCGCGACAGCTTCGTGGACACACTCCCGCCCGCAGCAGTTCGGGGCTGTGGGCTGGGGGTGAGGCTAGGGGGAGGGCGCGGGTGGTGGCTATCGGACGATCGTCCGATGCGGGTGTGGCTGTGGCTGTGGTCGCGGTGCTCAGATGCGGTCACCGTCGCCGTCGCCGTCACCGCCACCGCCACCGCCACC
>JAYTLP010000367.1:0-2806 GCA_043729375.1 Myxococcales bacterium | reverse complement strand
CGACTCGCCGACCAAGCCCGGCGCGCAGAACTTCTTCCCCATCGCGGACAAGGGCTCGTACACCCACGTGCGCCTGCACATCTACCCCGACGGCGGCGTCGCGCGCTTCCGCGTCTACGGCGATGTCACGCCCGACTGGCCGCAGCTGCTCGCCGAGCACAAGGTGCTCGATCTCGCGGCCGCCGAGCACGGCGCCGTCGCGCTCGCGTGCTCCGACGAGTTCTTCTCGGACAAGCGCAACCTCATCATGCCCGGCCCGTCGACGCACATGGGCGACGGCTGGGAGTCGAAGCGCCGGCGAGGCCCCGGCCACGACTGGTGCGTGGTGCGGCTCGGCAGAAAGGGCCGGCTGCTCCGCGCCGTCATCGACACCTCGCACTTCAAGGGCAACTTCCCCGATCGTGCCGAGCTCGAGGGTTGCGTCGCTGCGGCGGATGCCGACGTCGAGACGCTCACGTGGCGTCCGCTCGTGCCGGTGACGAGGCTCGAGGCACACACCGAGCACGTCTTTCCCATCGCCGACCGTGGGCCCGTGACCCACGTGCGCCTGTCGATCTACCCGGACGGCGGCGTCGCGCGGATGCGCCTCTACGGCGAGGTGGAGGGTTGACGCTAGACGACGCGCAGCTCACGTTCGCCTGCGGATCGTCGCGCTGGGTCGACCTGATGCGGCGGGAGCACCCGGATCGCTCGGCGCTCCACGTCGCAGCGGATGCCGCATTCGCGCAGCTCGGTGACGCCGACATCCTGGAAGCGATGAGCCACCACCCGCGCATCGGCGACCTCGCGCGAGCGAGCGCAAGCGATGCGCAAGAGCAGGCCGGCGCCGCGCGCGCGGATGACGACATCAAGGCGACGCTCGCGGACGGCAACCGAGCCTACGAGGCGCGCTTCGGCTTCATCTACCTCGTGTGCGCCACGGGCAAGACCGGCGCCGAGCTGCTGGCGATCCTGCGCGCGCGCCTCGCCAACGACCGGGCAACCGAGCTCGCCGTCGCTGCAGAAGAGCAGCGCAAGATCACTCACCTTCGGATCGACAAGGTTCTGAACCCATGAGCGCCATCACGACCCACGTCCTGGACACGAGCCTCGGTCGCCCCGCAGCCGGCGTGGAGGTCACACTCGAGCAGCAACGGCAGGACGACTCATGGGTGACGCTCGGCGCCGGCCGTACCGACGCGGATGGCCGGCTGGGCACCCTGCTCCGTGGGGGTCAGCGCGCGGCACCCGGCGTGTATCGCATCACGTTCGACGTCGGTGCGTACTTCTCCGCGCGCGCGACAGCCGCTTTCTTCCCGTCGGTGCAGATAGCATTTTCGGTTACCGCCCCCGAGGAGCATCACCACGTGCCATTGCTGCTGAGCCCATTCGGCTACTCCACCTATCGAGGCAGCTGACGAACGCCGCTGTCGAATCGCCAGGGCGTCAGGACAAGCCTGGCGATTGATACAGCGGCCCGGCGGCAGCGGAGTGCTTTCGGTGCCGTCCTGACGGTCGAAAGACCGGGTCGTCGACCACGAGCTACTTGCCGCGGCGGCCGTCGAGGATCTTCACGAACGAGCGCGAGCGCAGCTCCTCCTTCGTGACGCCGGTCTTCTGCTCGCACTCGTCCTGCGTCATGGCGCCGCAGTTGATGGCGCGCAGGAAGTAGTTGAGCAGGCCCTGGCCGGTGGCGGCGTCGTCGAACACGTCACCGACGAGCGTCGCCTGCGCGGCCTTGTCCATGAAGATCCTCAGGCGATTCGACGCGGAGTCGAGACCGCCGAGAAAGAACGAGTACAGCGCGGCGTATCGCACCGGAAGCTGCGCGGGGTGAAGGTCCCAGCCCTGGTAGAATCCGTTCACGAGCGAGTGCGTGATGTCGTCGTACGCGAGCTTCCAGGCGCGGTGCACGCTCGCGTTGTTCTCGGCGACCTGCTGCGGGGTGAGCGCCGCGCCGTCCTTTGCGCGATGCGGACCGATCGGCATGATGTTCGTCGCACCGTCGGAGAGCTGCACCGGCGTGCCCGCCAGCGCCACCTTCATGACGTGCTTGGCAAAGTCGCACGCCGGGTGCCGCATGTGCTGGTGCGCTGCCGTGATGCTGCAGTTCGCCGTGTAGTCGTACGTGCCGAAGTGCGCCCCCGTGCAGCGACCCTTCGCCGCGGTGACGAGCGCGGGCAAGGCCGCCGCGCCGTCGGGCGCGAAAATGGACTGCGTCGTCTCGACCATCAGCTCTATCTTTAGCGACCCGGCCTGGATGTTGTTCCTCTGCTCGAGGCCATCGAGCAGCGCGACGAGTGCCTCGACCTGCTGCGGCGCCGTGATCTTCGGCAGCGTGACGACGAAGCGCTCGGGCAGCTTGCCGCCGGTGAGACCGGCGAGGTGCGTGATGAACAGGTCGAGCGTGCGGAAGCTGCGCTGCCGCAGCTCCTCGGTGAACGGCTTGATGCGAATGCCGATGAAGGGCGGCAGCGTCTTGTCGTCGATGCCCTTCTTCACCTCGTCGGCGGCCTGGATCGCGTGGCCGTCCTCCTCGGCGTCGGGACGCGAGCCGTAGCCGTCCTCGAAGTCGATCCGGAAGTCCTCGACTGCCTGCGCCTTCAGCTTGGCCTGCACGCGCTCGTAGACGCGCTCCGCGAATGCCTCGGGAATGCCGAGCGTCTTCGCGAACGCCTTGGCGCCACCGCCGTACTCCTCGACGGAGCGCAGGGCGACCTCGCTCGACCGCACCGCCGTGTTGGACTTGAAGAGCTGCGCGCCCCCGTAGACGGTGTGCACGGGCTGACGCGCATCGGCGTCACCCGCGTACGCGGCCGCGATGACG